>NZ_JBTUOC010000081.1:0-28800 GCF_058345725.1 Simiduia sp.
CGTTACCGTGCCATTAAGGGCGCTTGCCGCTGTGACGGTAAGCGGATCGCCATCCACGTCTGTGTCATTGCTTAACACATCGATGTTGTTTACCGGAGTATCTTCATCGGTGATCAGTGGCGCGTCGTCGTTTGCCACGGGATTATCGTTAACCGGACTGACCGCACTGGTAGCCGCCGAGGTCACTGTGGCCGTTTCACCCCGGGCATCTGTGTAACTGATGGCCACGGTGATTTGCGCTCCGACATCGGCATCGGTGAGCGCATAAGTTTCAGCCGTAGCTCCGCTAATAGGTAGCCCGTCGGCAAACCACTGATAGCCCTGCACACTTGCAACCCCATCTGGGTCGGACAATTGTGCGGTAAGCACTTCGTCTTCAGCGGCGGTGCCCGCAATACTGGCGGTACCAATCAGGTTGGATGCCTCCACCTGGTAGGCCAGTTGGTTGGTCACTGTTTGAGTGTTACCCGCGGCGTCAGTGGCGACAAAGCTGGCGTTGATGGCGCTATCCGGATCGGCCTGTAGGTCGCTACCGGCTAGGTCGATGCTGAAACTGCCGTCGGCAGCCAATGGCCCGGTGTAGTTCACCCCGTTTACTGACAAAGTCACTAGATCGCCAGCACTAAAATCTCCTGCGACATTGCCCGTTATCGTCACAGTGCCATTGGCTTCGTCTAGGCTCAGTTCGTTGTCGGCCGTGACTGTGGAGGTAAAATTAATGGTGGCATTTGCCTGGGTATCGATGGCAAAACTGCGGCTGGCCTGGGCAGTACCGGCGTCAACCGTTAAGGTGTACTGGCCATCAACAGCTGCCTGTAAGTCAGCGGCGGGGACTGTGGCAGTCCACTGGCCATTGCTGACTTGTGCAAGGTATTGATTACCATTAAAGGACACCGTCACTAAAGTGCCATCTGGCGCGTTGGTGGCATTGCCGGATAGAACAAGCGGCTGAGTCTGCTCCTGAGCGTTGATGACGTCATCGACAGCCAAAGGATTGATAGTCAATACGGTCGGTTGTGCAGCAACTGCCGAGCCGTCGCTATCGCGACCGCCTATATCGTTGAACTGGCGATTGCTATCGTAGCCGGTGGTGGAGGTCTCGAAGCCGCTTTCGGGCGTGACCCTTTCTGCCGTGAGGTCTACGCGCACGCCGCCTGTGCCAGCGCTGTTGCTACCGCTTAAAGGGCCATCGCCGGCCGCAGCGGCGGGCAGTATTTCATCCAGAGAACGCCCTTCGGTAAGGGCCTGTTCAATGGCCTCAAAGTTAACCGCATCCTGCAGGCTGCCATCTTCGGCTTGTTTATCCAGCTCTACCAAAAACGCCTTATCAAACCGGAGTTTTTCCTCTTGCCCCAAGGTCACAACGGCACCCTCACCCACGGCCAGCATCAACACCGCGCCGGGCGCGGTGGTCACCCATTCGCCGAGCGAAATTTGATCATTGGCAGTCAGAAGTCGTCTTTCACCATTAGCATCGGTAACCCACGCCTCCCCTTGAACAGCCAGAACGCGCGAAGAAGTTACAGTTGCAGCGAAAGAGTTAGCCATGGCTCACCTCAAAATACGAAAACGCCGGGCAAACCCGGTTTACTTACCGACTAAATATCAATCGGCAGACGACTTCTAACAGTTTAGCGGCTATTCGCCACTTAAATAGGCGGTCAGATCGCCCATCGCATTTAAAATACGGTATTGCGCAAACAGGCGATCATAATTTGCGCCAATTAATGAGCGCTTAGAATCCAACACTTCATTTTCCGTATTTAATAGATCTAAAAGTGTTCGCCGACCAATGTTGAACTGCTGCTGATACGCCTTGCGGGTAGCACTGGCAGCGCGCACATGCTCCTGCAAGTAGCGTAGCTGGTTGTTGACAGCTTCATAATTACTCCACGATAGACGCATCGCTTCCACGACTTGACGGTGGGTGTTGTTGCGAATTTCGCGGGCCTCTTCTAACAAGTGCGCCGTTTGAGTACGGCGTGCCTTATCGGCACCGCCATTGAACAGGTTGTAGCGCATGCGCAACGCCACAATAAGATCTTCATCGCGACCTTCGACACCGCCGATGTTATTGTCGAGGCGCTTATCCGCTTCCAATTGAATTTGCGGCCAGTAGCTGCTGTCCGCCGCTTCGTATTGGGCCTGTGCGGCATTGACGTCCGCCACCGCAGATAAAAGCGTTGGATGGCGCTCCAAAGCTTGGCCAACCGCCGCCTCCATGCTAATGGGAAGCGGCAAAGACTGATCGGGCATGGTCATGGCATTGGTGTCGGGCAAAAAGCCAACCACTCGATAGAAATTGGTGCGCGCATCCAGCAAATTATTTTCGGCCACCACCAAGTTACTGTTGGCCAACGCCAAACGCGCTGATATCTGATCCAAATCGGCCTTGCTGCCCACACCCGAGCGATTGCGCATGACCATTTGGTCATAAATATTCTGGTGATGTTTCAAGCTCTCCTTGGCCAGATTCATGAGGTCGAGCTGTCGCAGCAGGTTCAGATAGACCTCGGCGGTGCGCAACGTAACTGTCTCCGTAGACGCCAGCGCTAAATAGGCGGCGCTGTCCACACGGGCCTTTTGGCGGTCCACCTCATCGGCTGTGGCAAAGCCATCAAACACCATCTGACGGGCCTGTAGCGACAACTCATTGCGCGTGAGCCGAACGGCTTCGTCATTGGTCGACGGCTTTCGAGTCTCCTCGTAGCCCACACCGGCTGTGGCATCCAGGCGCGGTAAAAAACCGGCCTTAGCCAAGCGAACTTCCGCTTTGCGAGCGTTGATTTCATGGCGGGCCGCCAGAATTTCTGGATGTGACTCCAGGGTGTGCTTAACGGCGTCCTGCAGGGATATCGCCTGGGTGCTCGTTGCTGCGCCCCACAGGCAGCTGATGGCAATCAACGATCGAATGACTTTCATTGGGTCTTCAAGCTCCTAAAGATCCGTTATAGCTCATTCTTAAGAATGAGATTTTGTGATGTATTTCACATTTATTATTAGGTGAGCACAATACTAGCCTAATAAAAACTTCCTAAAGTGTACGTTTATATAACTCAACGGTTGAACAGATAGCCTTATTCCTTAAATGCCCGCAAAAAACCGATGGTTATTCCGCCAGAAGCATATATTCCCGAAAAAATAAGGCAATAGACAGGTTAAAAAGTGCCATCTATATGACAAATCGCGAGATATTGGTCGCAAATTATACTGAAAAGGGAATAAAAATGGGGTTGCTTTATAAGTAGTCGACTGGTTGTTAGCGCTCTCTCAGGGCCAGCTGTTTGGTCTTGAGTATCGGCTTTAACAGGTAATCCAACACCGTTTTCTTGCCCGTCAATATATCTACGCTAACAACCATGCCGGGAATAATCGGCAGAGGTTGCGCATCCGACCCCAAATAAGCGCTGGCGGTCTCCACCCGCACAAGGTAATAGCTGTTGCCCTCTTCATCCACAATGGTATCCGGGCTTATGTGTACCACGCTGCCCGCCAAACCGCCGTGGACGGCAAAATCGTAGGCAGTTACCTTCACGTTGGCGGGCTGGCCCGGGCTGATAAACGCAATGTCCGACGGCCGTACGCGCGCCTCAACCAGCAGCTTGTCCTCATTGGGAACAATTTCTACGATGTCCATGCCCGGTCGGATCACACCGCCGATGGTATCGACCATCATTTGTTTGACAGTGCCTGCCACGGGCGAGCGCACCAGCGTGCGCTTTACCCGGTCTTCGGCAGCCCGGCTGGACTGCAGCTGGCGCGACAGCTCGCCGCGGGCTTCTGCAAGCTCAGACTGCACTTCTGACTGGAAAGCTAGCTGGCTGGCCGCTAATTTTTCGCGCACTTCATCCACCGCCGCCTCGACGCGGGGGATTGACAGCTGCGCGGCCTCCAACTCACCCAGCAAGTCGTTTCCTTGGCGCTCCAAACGCAACATTTCCACCTCAGAAACTGCGCCGTCGGCCACTAACGGACGGGTCAGATTCATTTCGCTTTCGAGCAATTTATAACTCCGCTCCAGCTGGGCTACGCGGGCTTTAAGTTCGTTCAGCTCCTGCTGCTTTTGCACAAGTTGTTCGCGGATCACCCGTTCGCCGGTGCTGCGCTCCAATTTACGCGCCGAGAATATGGCAATTTCCTGCGCAATAAACTGCGGGTCAACGCCCTCAATAGACGCTGGCGCGAATGGTTCGCCCGCCGCCTCTGCTTCGAGCCTGGCAACCTTTGCGGTCAATTGATCCAGTGTGACATCGGTCTCCTGGAAGGAAGAGTTAAACAGCGTATCGTCAATGCGCAGTAGCGGCTCACCCCGCTCCACTAACTGGCCTTCGCGCACAAAGATCTCCTGCACTATCCCCCCCTCCAGATTTTGTATCACCTGCAGCTTTTGGGATGGAATGACACGGCCCTCGCCGCGTGTAAATTCATCGACATAGGCGAGTGCCGACCACACCACCATTACAAGTAGGAATACACCGATTGCCCAGAGCAACACCTGACCGCCGCGAGGCGATTGTTGTAGCACGGCCGCCGCCGAGGAGTTCATGTAATCGAGATCGTCTTCGTAACGGGGTTTTTCCGTCGGGTCTTCACTTGCGCCCACGTAATGGCGCCAATTAATGAGCTGTCGCAACACGTAACTGCCCCTTCTTCAACGCTTCCAATACGGCATCCTTCGGACCATCTGCCACCAGGCGCCCCTGATCGAGCACAATAATCCTGTCTACCAGCGACAACAGCGAAGTTTTATGCGTCACCACGATCAATGTTTTATTAGCGCTTAAGCGCGCAAGATTTTGTTTTAACCGCTCTTCCGTGCTGTTGTCCATCGCGGTACTCGGCTCGTCCAAGATATAGATAGGCGGCTCGTTGAGCACGGCGCGTGCAATGGCAATGCTTTGCCGCTGCCCCCCAGAAAGCGCTGAGCCGCGCTCGCCTACCTGGCGATCTAATCCCTGCGGATGGTTGTTGGCAAACTCCGCAACGCCGCTGAGATCTGCGGCGCGCAAGATATCGGCATCTGTGGCCAAGGGGTTGCCGTAGGCGATATTGTCTCTGATTGAGCCAAAAAACAGTGTAACGTCCTGCGGTACCGAACCTATGTGGGCGCGCAGCTCGGCGGGGTCGACCTGACTGAGGTCTATGCCATCCACCAATACGGCGCCCTCGGTGGGGCGATACAAACCGGTCATGAGTTTTTGCAGCGTACTTTTCCCCGAACCAATTCGCCCAATAATTGCGACGTGTTCGCCGGCTTTAATCTTAAAACTGACCTTCTGTACTGCCCATTGTTTCTCCTCGGGGTAGGCAAAACTGACACCGTCAAAGGCCACGGCTCCTTGAATATCTGTGCGCTGAATAAAGGGCTTTTGATCGCTGCGCTCCTGTGGCTTATTGACGATCTCTTCCAAAGAGTCCAGCGCCGTTTTAGTCTGGTGGTAGTTCACCATTAACCCTGCAACCTGTGCCATGGGCGCCATGGCACGCGCCGATAACATGACGCAGGCAATCAAGCCCCCCATGGTTAAGTCTTTGGCCGCAATTTCATACACACCTACTATGACCACCACCACCGCAGCAATTTGCTGGATAGCCCCCGCGCCCACGGTAGTGGTAGCGGTCAACAATCGCACTTGTTGCCCCCACTGCGCCAAATGCCCCACGGACTTTTCCCACAGGCGCTGTAACTTCCCTTCGGCACCAATCAGCTTAACGGTTTCAAGGGCGGTCAATGTTTCCACCAGGGTGGCGTTTTTTTGTGCTGAAGACCGGTAAGTTTCCTCCACGGCCACCGCCAGCTTGCGCTGCATTAGCACGGAAAACAGTAAAATAATGGGAATAGCAGCCAGGGGGACCCACACCAGTGGCCCGCCCAAATAGGCAATGACAAGCAGAAACAGCAAGGTGAAAGGTAAATCGACAAACGCTGTGACAGTGGTGCTAGTTATGAAGCTACGAATCGATTCAAAATCCCGCAGCTGGCTGGCAAATACACCTACCGATTGCGGGTGGGTTTCGTAACGCGCCCCTAACACCCGCTCAAAGATAAACGCTGAAAGCTGTACATCGGCCTTCTTGCCCGCGACCTCGATAAAGTAGTTGCGCAATAATTTTAAGATTAGGTCAAACCCGTAAACCAGCACCACGCCGATTGCCAATACCCACAGGGTTTCTAACGCATCATTGGGAACCACACGGTCGTAGACATTCATGACAAACAGTGGATTGGCCAGCGCAAAAAGGTTGATCAGCACCGAGGCCACGAGTACATCGCGGTAAATGCGCCAGGAGCGACCGATCACCCGCCAAAACCAGTGCCCCTGGTGGTCGCGCGCCAGGGCTTGCGTCCGCTCGTCGTAGCGGTGTTCTGGCTTGCAGTAGATGGCATAGCCGGTATAGGCCTCGGCCAAGGCCTCTGCAGTGGCAGTGACTTCGCCCTCTGAGTGGCTGTCTAGCAACCGGTATGTGTTGTCGCTGTTGCGCGACAACAACACGGCGGCCTGATTATTCTTGAGTAGCAATACCACCGGCAATACTAACGAAGGAATGTCCTCAAGGCTGCGCTCCACCACCTTGGCAGCGAGCCCTGCGCGGCGGGCGGCACGGATAAACAGTTCTGGAGTCAGGCAGTTGTTCACCAGCGGTAAGCCCGCAATCAACGACGTTGCCGAACATTGATGATGTTCTCTTTTGGCGAGAATCAACAGGCAATCGAGCAACGGGTCTTGATGTTGCGTGCGAATCTCAGGGTCAGAATTTACCAGGGCCTCTGAATTCATTGCTATGCTCTTGGGTACACGTAAACCCAGCATAGTCTATTAAGCCCCGCGACAGGTCAACAAATGCCCTACGTAAAACGAGATTCCATCGGTCGAATAGTTAGCCTGCATGGCACCGCTGAGGAAGCCAGCGAGCAACTGCCGGCCGACCACCACGAAGTTGAACAATTTTTAGCCCAAACGACCCAGCCCACACCGGACGCCTACAAGCGGGCACTAGCTGAGACAGACCAGGACATCGCACGCATTACCGAAGACCTCATTCACTTGCTGGTCAATAAAAGTGTCATCCTTTTTACTGATTTGCCACCGGTGGTACAGCAGAAATTACTCGACAGGGAGCGCCTGCGCTCACACTTGCAACAGCAGGAAGACAACTTTCTGGACGACAGCGAACTCCTCTAACGACACCCGGCAACGGCGCTCAAATCATCCAACCATCGCGGACGACAATGCTGCCAGGCAAATAGCGAGAAAACAGACAAGCAGCCTAAACGGATTCGCGCTGGATCAGCGACGATTTAACACGTTGGTGCTGTACAGAGTGGGCGGCTGTTTTAAGTTGCATTAACAACAACTGCGCCGCTTGCTGGGCCATGGCCTGAATAGGTTGACGCACGGTGGTCAATCCCGGCCAAATTTGCTCGGCGGCGGGTATATCATCAAAACCGGCGATGGCCACGTCGCCCGGTATTTTGCGCCCCAGCTTGTGGGCCAGCTTGATGGCGCCAGCGGCCATGTCGTCGTTGCTGGCAAAAATAGCGGTGGGCGGATTTACACTCAAAAGTAACTTTTCGGCCGCGTAGTAACCGGACTCAAAGGTATTCATACCCTGTACAATCAGTTTTTTATCCACCGGGATACCTTGATACATCAGCGCTTTCTGGTAGCCCTGAAAGCGGTTTCCCATCGCTTTGTGATCTGGGTGGCCCAAAATATAGCCAATACGCTTATGCCCCTTCTCCACCAGTCGGGTGGTCATGGCGAAAGCGGCCTCTTCATCGTTGGTCATTACACTGGAGCAGGGCAAATCGTCGTCTGCAGGGGCAATAACCACTACCGGGATCTGCAACTCCATTAGCCTACGCACAAGGTTGACGTGATCGGATAACGGTGGCGTGAGCACCACGCCGTCCACGCGCGATTGCCGAATCAGATTAACCACTTGCTGTTCCAAGTCGTCGTGGGCGTGATCACAGGGATGTATCAGCAAATCGTAGCCCGCTGGCCGACACTCGCTAAGGACGCCGTTTTGGACATCAATCACATAACTGGCCGAAGGGTTGTCGTAGAGCAGCGCTATTAAATAGGAGCGGTTACTGGCTAAACTCCGGGCCGATTGGCTGGGGTGATAACCCAGTTTTTCAATGGCTTGCTGCACCTTTTCACGGGTTGCGGCACGGACGTTGGGCTCGCCATTGACCACGCGCGAGACGGTTTTTATTGAAACCCCCGCCAACGCCGCGACATCATCAATTGTTGCTTTTGCCACCCAAGCTATCCCTTTCAGATAGAACATTCAGCTACAGACTCGCCCGAGATTTACCGGAACGAGTCTGCAAAACATAAAAGCGCGATATCGTGCCCTAGAGACAGATCCAGAGCACAATATCGGCGCAACGTAGAGCTATTTAACCGCCTGCCCTACTCTGACGATCTTCATGGTGTTTGTCCCACCTAGTACGTTCATAAAATCGCCCTTGGTGATAACAACCAGATCGCCGTCAGCCACTATACCGCGTGATTTTAACTCATCTACAGCGCTTTGATTCACCTGTTCGTTGGGGATCTTTTCGTTGTCGAAAGGAATCGTGTGCACACCGCGAAACAGTGCAACACGCGCCTGGGTTTCGGGCTGACGGCTAAATGCAAAAATCGGCAGACCGCTGCGGATGCGCGACATGAGCAAGGGCGTGCTACCGGACTCGGTCATACAGATAATGGCTTTAACCCCCTGCATACGGCTGGCGGCAAACATCGCAGAAATGGCAATGGCTTGATCAACCGACGCCAGGTTCACGTCGAATGAATCCACAGACGAAACAGCTTTGGGGTGGGTTTCCGCCCCAAGAATTACCCGAGTCATGGCCTCAACGGTTTCAATGGGGAATTTACCGGCCGCGGTTTCAGCCGACAGCATCACCGCATCTGTGCCATCCAGCACGGCGTTGGCCACATCAAAAACCTCTGCCCGGGTGGGCAATGGGCTATTAATCATGGACTCCATCATCTGAGTAGCTGTAATTACTACCTTGTTCAACCTACGTGCGCGCGAGATCAAATCTTTTTGTACGCCAATGAGTGCCGCATCGCCAATCTCGACACCCAAATCACCGCGAGCAACCATGACGGCATCTGAGGCACAGATAATATCGTCCAGGCAATCTGTGTCATTGACGGTTTCCGCACGCTCAATTTTCGCTACAATACGCGCATTGCCACCGGCGCGAACAAGCAAATCGCGCGCGCGATGGATATCGCTCGCTTTACGCGGAAAAGATACCGCCAAGTAGTCAACCCCAATTTTGGCTGCCAGCTCTATATCGCGATAGTCTTTTTCAGTGAGCGCGGGCGCAGACAGTCCACCACCTTGACGGTTAATGCCCTTGTTGTTTGAAAGAGCGCCACCTACGGTGACTGTGCATTGAATGCGCGACCCTACCACCTGATCAACTTCAAATACAACGCGACCATCGTCCAGCAGTAGCACGTCGCCAGAGCGCGAATCTGCGGGCAACTCTTTGTAATCAATGCCAACGCCACTCTGATCGCCAGCGTTTGAATCCAGCTCCGCATCCAGGAAAAACTTATCGCCCTTTTGCAGTTCAATTTTACCGTCTTTAAAGCGTGCGATTCGTATTTTTGGACCTTGTAAATCGCCCAAAACAGCCACGTGGCGACCGTGTTTGGCGGCAAATTCCCGAACGAGATCAGCGCGCTGCTGGTGGTCTTCAGGCTGCCCATGCGAAAAGTTCAATCGCACGACATCCACACCTGCAACAATCAGTTGCTCTAACACAGCCGGATCATCCGTAGCCGGGCCTAAGGTAGAGACAATTTTGGTTCTTCGTAACATAGCCATTCCGTCATATTTTGTTAAGTGCCAGAGGTCTGAGCCTCCGTGCATTCAGGCTGGCGTCTAGCGCGCCGTCCTGGTATCAGTAAAACAAAAGCCGCGCTGAGCACGGCTTCTGAAGTTCTTATTTCGCATTCATTAGGGCAATGGTGTTGTCTAACATGCGGTTAGAGAAGCCCCACTCATTGTCGTACCAGCTCATAACTTTAACCCACTTGCCATCAACCTTTGTCTGACTCGAGTCAAAAATAGATGAATGAGCATTGTGGTTAAAATCCACGCTAACCAGCGGTTCGTCATTGTAGCCCAGGACGTTTTTCATAGCGCCGTTGCTGGCCTTCTGGATCAGCTCGTTAATTTCTTCAATGCTGGTTTCCCGGCTGGCCAGGAAATTGAAGTCAACCAGGCTCACGTTAATGGTGGGCACGCGCACCGCCATGCCGTCTAACTTGCCATTGAGCTCTGGCAATACCAAGCCTACAGCACTGGCCGCACCGGTTTTAGTGGGAATCATGGACTGAGTAGCACTGCGCGCCCGATACAGGTCACTGTGGTACACGTCGTTCAACTTTTGATCATTGGTGTAGGCATGAATGGTGGTCATCATGCCCTGCTCAATACCAATGCTGTCGTTCAATACTTTGGCCACAGGCGCTAGACAGTTAGTCGTGCAAGAGGCATTAGAGATGATCTGATGCTCTTTCGTGATCTTATCCTGGTTCACACCGTAAACAACGGTGATGTCGGCATCCGACGCAGGCGCGGAAATGATGACTTTTTTAGCACCCGCCTCTATGTGTGCGCTCGCCTTAGCCTTACTGGTAAAGATTCCGGTACATTCGTAAACAACATCAACACCCAGCTGGCCCCACGGCAGGTTTTTAGGGTCACGCTCAGAAAAAATCTGGATCACGTCGCCATTGACAATCATCGCATTGCCATCAACGTCGACGGTACCTGCAAACTTTCCGTGCACCGTATCGTAGCGTGTAAGATGTGCGTTGAATTTTGCGTCACCTAAATCGTTGATAGCAACAATCTTAATCTTATCTTTTAATTCACTTTCATAAAGTGCGCGCAGCGTATTGCGACCAATACGACCATACCCGTTAATTGCGACCTTAATCATTGTATTTACCCCTGAAACTTGTCTTGTCAAAAATACTGTTACATAGTGTTGGAAGCAGTGGCTCCCAACGTATTTTGGTCGGTGGTCCGACTCTAAAAATATCTACGCAGTTATGTAAACTGCCCAGGCTCTCTCGACCGATGACGCATATATCTGCGACTTACCGTCACTCGCCCACATTGCACCTATTGCATTACTTACACTATTTTTCCGCCGCAGCTCGCGCTTCGCGTGCCAGGGTTTCGATTGCCGCCCAATCGCCTTTGCGCATGAGGTCTACTGGAGCCATCCAAGAGCCTCCAACACACACTACGTTTGGCAGCGATAAATAGTCATCCAGGTTTTTCAGGCTTACGCCACCCGTGGGACAAAATTTGACCTGCGGCAGTGGGCCGCTGATTGACTTCAACATCGGCACGCCACCGGCGGCTTCTGCCGGGAAAAACTTCAAGTATTTAAAACCGCGCGCCATCAACGCCATAACTTCACTGGGCGAGTTAACACCTGGCAATATAGGCACACCCGATGCCAGCGCCGCGTCGATTAAGTCTGGGGTTGATCCCGGCGACACTAAAAATTCTGAGCCAGCCGCGACAGCGCGATCCACATCGGCCGGTGTATTGACGGTACCGGCACCGACAATGGCCCCCTCTACCTCATCTTTAATCAGCCGAATCGCTTCCAGTGCACACTCTGTGCGCAGCGTGATTTCCAGAACCGGCAAACCACCGGCAACCAGTGCCCGCGCCAACGGCACTGCGTGCTCGAGCTTCTCGATTACCATTACCGGTACAACCGGGGCTGCCTGTACTACGCGTTCAATTGCATTAAGCATAACTATCTCTACTGTTACGAATGTTCAGCTAACAAAGCCGCAGCGCCCACCAGCGCTGGCTCGTCAGCCACAATTAAAAACACGGGAATATCTTCAACATAGTGAGACATCACCGCCTTGTCACAAAAGCGCTGCACAAAGGGGCTTTGAACTAAAAAATCGCGCACCTTTGGTAAAATACCGCCACCCAGATAGACGCCACCCAAAGCACCCACCGTTAAGGCAAGATCTGCGGCAGCGCTGCCCATTACACCACAAAAGGTATTCAGTGCATCTACGGCCAGCGGGTCATCGCCTCTAAGGGCCAGACCGCTAATATTCGCCGCGGATTGAGGCGCCACTTGCCGACCGCGCACCGCACTGAGGCCGGCGTAAATACGCTCAATACCGGCACCCGACAGGAGCGATTCCTTTGAAACATACCCCAGCTGGGACTGAAGGTGTTCACACAAAGCAATTTCTTCCTGGCCTTGCGGCGCAAATGCGGTGTGACCACCTTCGCCACTCAAGGGCAACCATTTGCCGGCCAGCGGCACCAATGACGCCATGCCCAGCCCTGTGCCAGGCCCAATGATGGCTCTGGGCGCATTTTTCTGGGTACCGGGCTTAATACGCAGCAAATCAGCTTCAGCCAAGGCGCTGGTTGCATAAGCAAGGGCAGTGAAATCATTGACGATTAACAGCTTGCGCAAACCAAACTGTTTTTCCACGTCGCGGATAGAAAACGACCAATTAATATTGGTCATTTCAATTTGGTCGCCCAACACGGGGCCGGCTAGCGCGACACACACCCTGGCAATAGGCAGACCTTCCAATGCGTCCAGGTAGGCCGCCAACGAGTCTTCAAATTTAGGGTGGGTCTTATTTTCAAAGGTTTTAATAGCGTCGATACAGTAGTTACCGGCGTTATCAACGCCCGTTACCAGCCCCCAGCGGGCATTAGTGCCACCAATATCTGCAACTACATAGGGAAACATATCGGGCTGTGTTAGCGGGCTATTCACTGTGGCCAAGGCACTCATTACTGGTCCTCGTTCACATCAAAATCGAAGCTGCGCGCACCGGTGGCAGCACCAGTAACTTGCGACCGCAACGCAGCGAACAACTCGCGCCCGCACCCGTATTGGTTGCCGCTCAAATCGGGCATGGTGGCAATTCGCGAGGCAAATTCGCGCTCGTCTACCAGCACATCCAAAATACCCTGCTCGCCATCTAAACGAATAACGTCGCCGTTTTGAATTTTACCAATTAACCCGCCTGCGGCGGCTTCGGGTGTGACGTGAATCGCTGCCGCCACCTTGCCAGAGGCCCCGCTCATGCGGCCATCGGTGACCAGACCCACCTTAAAACCCTTGTCCTGCAGGCTGCCCAAAATAGGCACAAGTTTGTGCAGCTCGGGCATTCCGTTGGCTCGAGGGCCCTGGTAACGCAACACCGCAATAAAGTCCTTATCTAACTCGCCACGCTGAAAGGCTTCGATAAATTCCGCCTGGCTATGAAAGATAATCGCCGGGGCTTTTTGCACCCGAAATTCAGGCTTCACCGCCGAGGTTTTAATGACGCCGCGCCCCAAGTTGCCCTTGAGCACCTTCAAGCCACCGTCGGCGGCAAAGGGATCCGCCACCGGGCGCAGTACGCTGGTGTCGTGCGACTCGGCAGGGCCTGCCACCCAGCGCAACTGACCATCGCGCAATTGGGGTTCGGTGCGGTAGGCCTGCAAGCCAGAGACTGTATGCGTAGTCATGACATCGGCGTGCAGCAATCCGGCATCCAACAATGTGGCAATCAAAAATGCCATACCGCCCGCCGCCTGGAAATGATTGATATCGGCAACACCGTTGGGATAGATTTTAGTCAGCGAAGGCACTACGGCTGACAGCGCCGAGAAATCATCCCACGTCAGCTGTATACCAGCCGCTGCAGCCATGGCCACCAGATGCATGGTGTGATTGGTTGAACCGCCGGTTGCCAACAACCCCACCACCGCATTCACAATCGCGCGTTCGTCCACAACTTTTGCCAATGGACGATAGTCGTCGCCGCTTTTCACTAACTTCAGCACTTGGGCGCTGGCAGCTGCCGTCAACGCTTCGCGCAGCGGCGTATTGGGATTCACAAAGGAGGCGCCGGGCAAGTGCAACCCCATGATTTCCATCAATAGCTGATTTGAATTTGCGGTGCCGTAGAAAGTACAGGTACCTGGTGAGTGGTAGCTAGCACTCTCTGCAGCTAACAGTTCTTCGCGCCCCACTTTACCCTGGGCAAACAGCTGGCGAACTCGGGCTTTTTCATCATTGGGTAAACCCGAGGGCATAGGGCCCGCCGGCACAAAAATCATCGGCAGATGACCAAAAGATAAAGCGCCGATCAACAAGCCCGGTACAATTTTATCGCACACGCCTAAGCAAAGCGCACCGTCGAACATATTGTGCGACAAGGCGATGGCGGTCGACATGGCAATTACATCGCGCGAAAACAGCGAAAGCTCCATGCCAGCCATGCCTTGAGTAATGCCGTCGCACATCGCCGGCACGCCGCCGGCAAACTGCGCCACGCCGCCGTGCGCAGAAATGACTTCTTTAATGCGCTTGGGGGTATCCTCAAAGGGCTGGTGGGCCGAAAGCATGTCGTTGTAGGACGATACGATAGCAATATTGGGAACATCGGACTGCGACAGTAAATCTTTATCGGTGGTACCACAGGCAGCAAAGCCGTGCGCCAAATTGCCGCAGGGCAAGGTTTTTCGGTGCGGACCCTGTTCGGCCTGCGCTTCCATACGCGCGAGATAGTCCGCACGGCTGGCGCGGCTACGCGTCCTGATGGTTTCAGTAACTTGAGCAACAACGGAGTTGAGCTCAACCTTAGGTAAATCTGTCATGTGACCCCTTGCGCGCTTGTGCGTCTGGTACTTATAAAAACTTGGTGCTAACTGTCTGTGGTTTACGTTTTATCGTTCGCGTTTCGGCTAGCGCTGCCAATCGTGGAAACGCCGCGTTATTTGGCCCAATAAACATCCACCGCGACCTGGCTTTGCTGAAGCACGGCCGCCACTGGCTGCAGATCGAAATCATCGGCAGTTTTGGCGCCTTGATAGACGGCAAGCTTGTCTTCACCGGTGATTAACAGTATTAACTTTTGGCTATTTAAGATGGCCGGCAGTGTCAACGTCATACGATCCACCAGCGGCCCGGTTACTTCCGATTGGGTCGCCGTGATTGCCGCACACACTGAGGCGTCGGACGCCATTGCCTCTTGCAAGCCCTGAGCATTGGGAAACAAAGACGCCGTGTGCCCATCTGGCCCCATGCCCAACAATGTTAAGGCAAAGGGTTGCGTGAGCGCAGCATAGGCGGCATTCACTTTAGCGACGGCGTCTTGCGGTTTGGCATCTGTTGTTTTCATGCCCACAATGCGGTGATTTGGAAAGCAGCGGCGCAGCAGTGCTTCATTGCTGCCCTTGTGATCGAGATCAACCCAGCGATCATCCACCAGCGCAATTTGCACACGATCATCCAGGCTTTGCCCTAACGTCTGGTACACCGGGCCTGGGGTACTGCCGCCAGACAACAACACACTGGCGGCTCCGTGAGCCGCCAACACAGCGTTTATGTGCGACTGCATATTGGCCTGCAATTGCGCCAACAGTGCCTCTCGTGTTTCAAAAAAGTATTCGTTTATCACAGCTCAGTCCTGCACATGCCATTTGCGATTGTCTTCTGCTATTAACTGCTCCGCGGCCTCAGGACCGTTGGTGCCCGCAGCGTAGTAAGACAATGGCGTTAAATTTTTCTTCCATCCCGCGATAATAGGATCGGCCCAGCGCCAGGCGTGATCGACCTCGTCGCGATGTACAAACAAGGTTCCATTGCCAGCCATTGCATCCAGCATCAAGCGTTTATAGGCGTCGGCAACGGGCGCATTGCACTCGGCTGCCAGATCAATTTCAAACTCAATTGGGCGTAATTTAACATCTGCGCTGGCAATATCTTTGCTCATCAAATTGATGTAGATATGCTCTTCAGGCTGCAGGCGGATAACCAGCTGGTTATTCTGCTCCTGACCAAATAACGGGTGGGTTACCGGTTTAAACTGGATCACCATTTCCGCATAGCGGCCGGTCATGCGCTTGCCGGTACGCAGGTAAAATGGCACACCTTTCCAGCGCCAATTGTCCACAAAGGCCCGAATCGCCACGAAAGTTTCCGTGCGGCTCGGCTTACCCAAATCGCCCACGTAACTGTCGACCGGCTTGCCCCCCACTTCGCCATCGACGTACTGAGCGCGCACTGTATGCTCGGCAATATCGTCGCCAGTAATTTTACGCAGAGATCGCAGCACCTTGATTTTTTCGCTCCGCACGCTATCTGCGTCCAGTGCGTTGGGCGGGTCCATAGCCACCAGGCAAAGCAGCTGCAGCAAATGGTTCTGCACCATATCGCGCATTGCGCCGGCGCCATCGTAAAAACCGCCGCGGCTTTCGACGCCCACAGACTCGGCCAAGGTAATTTGCACGTGATCAATGGAATTAGCATCCCAAATGTTTTCAAACATGCGGTTGGCAAAACGCAGGGCCAGTAGATTCTGTACCGATTCCTTACCCAGGTAGTGATCGATCCGATACACCTGTGATTCATTGAAGTAACGGGCTATTTCGCCGTTAATGGCCTCGGCTGATTCACGGTCGTAGCCGAGCGGTTTCTCGACGATGACACGCGCGCTGTCGCTGACCAGCCCCAAAGACGACAGAGTGGCACACACGCCACCAAAAAGGCTTGGAGGAATCGCGAGGTAGTAAACGGGGATCGCATCTGAAGCCTGCAGCAACGCCGTCATGTCCGCCCAGCTGGCGCTATCGCTCAAGTCTACATTTACAATGGCCAGGCGTTCGGCAAATGCCGTCCAGGTGTCGTCGTCAAACTCGCCGGGGGTGAGGAATTTCTGCAGGCCGGCCTTTACTTTGGCGATAAATTCTTCCTGCGTCACATTGCCACGGCTGGTGGCCAGAACCCGCGAGCCCTCGACCATGCGGCCCTCGCCTTCACAGCGGTATAGAGCCGGCATCAATTTACGTATGGAAAGATCGCCGGTTCCGCCGAATATTACCCAATCTGTTGCTTGCAAGGCCTACCCTCTTCTATCCACTGTGTGTTGCGCTTCGTACTCTGTGGCAATCCGAGCACTCGCAGCGCCTGTATATTCTGAAGCTTAAAGAGCATATGACAGCGCTGTCAAACAATACAGGTCATTTTTTACGCTAATAAGCTATTCATACGTATGCAGTCCGTTTGACACCGACATTCGGTAAACGATTGTAAAATCTGCATAATGCCTATTATGCCACAGTTAATTTACAGGCCAAGGCTCTTTGGGCCCCCGTTTCTGGGGATTTTGGACAGAACACGGTTGACAGCGCTGTCATTTTGCAACAAAGTGGCGCTATTGAAAAATCACCCGCCGTTTCACTTTGGTAGGTGACGTGGCCAGGCGGGCCTGTTAAAGTTATTAAGACTATAACCATAAGAGACAAACCTAGGAGAGTTTTATGGCCAGCAGTGCGCAAAGCGCCAATTACCAACCCACTGTCGAAGATGGCAGCGGCACCAACTACACCACACCACTGGCAGCATTAACCAGCCTGTTTTTCATGTGGGGCTTTCTAACCTGCTTGAACGATATCTTGATCCCCCACCTGAAAAGCGTCTTTTCACTGACCTACACCCAGGCAATGCTGGTTCAGTTTTGCTTTTTTGGCGCCTATTTTGTGGTTTCCATGCCCGCCGGCGCGCTAGTCAAGCGAATCGGCTTTAAACGCGGCATAGTGACCGGCTTAATGGTGGCCGGCATCGGTTGCCTATTGTTTTACCCAGCCGCCAGCTTGCGCATTTACTCCCTATTTTTAGGTGCGCTGTTTGTATTGGCTGCGGGTATTACCATTCTGCAGGTATCTGCCAACCCCTATGTCACCGCACTGGGCCCACAGGCAACGGCCTCCAGCCGACTCACCCTGACCCAGGCATTTAACTCGTTAGGAACCACGGTAGCCCCGTATTTTGGCGCCACGCTAATCCTATCCGCCGCAGTTTTGGGTGCAGACCAACTGGCAGCGCTATCACCCGAGCAGTTAGATAATTATCGCGCACACGAAGCTGCCGCAGTCCAGATGCCCTACATTGGATTGGCCTTAACGCTATTCGCCCTGGCGGCACTGTTCGCCTGGTTTAAATTACCCGCCATCACCCCCGAAGCTACGGTGGTGCACGACGGCGACAAGGACAGCATCTGGAATCACCCCCACCTGGTCTTGGGTGCGGTGGGCATTTTTCTCTATGTGGGCGCAGAAGTGGCTATTGGCTCACTGCTGGTCAACTACTTTGCACTGCCAGAAGTGGCGGGTATGACGGAGGCCAAAGCGGCCGAATACATTACCTACTACTGGGGTGGCGCCATGGTGGGTCGTTTCATTGGCGCGGCGGTTATGCAAAAAATGAGTCCGCAAAAGGTTCTCACGTTTAATGCCATTGCCTGTGTGCTGCTCATCGGCATATCAATTGCCAGTACCGGTGGTGTAGCCATGTGGGCCATTTTAGCGGTAGGCCTATTTAACTCCATCATGTTTCCCACCATTTTTGCCTTAGCCATCACCGGACTTGGGCGTTTAACCAGCAATGGTGCAGGCCTGATCTGCCTGTCTATTGTGGGAGGCGCCATAGTCCCGCTGTTTCAGGGCATGTTGGCAGACGGCTTTGGCTTACAAATTTCTTTCCTGCTGCCGTTGGTTTGCTACATCTACATCGCCTTCTACGGCTTGAAAGGATCTACACCTCGTTAAGTGTGATGCACCGCTTAGCCCGCGCCTTGCGCGGGTTTTTTTTGCGCTGAATTTCTTGCCCCTGCTACAATCGGCTAACAACCAATGCCCGTCTCGGGCCTTAGCAGGAAAGTCACATGCAGCAAAAAACCGTGACCATGGCCGCCACCAAAAAGGTCGCGCTGGTCGCCCACGACAACAAAAAACAGGAGCTTGTCGCCTGGTGCAATAAGCACAAGCAAGACTTGGCCCCCCACAGTTTATACGGCACCGGCACTACCGGTGCGATCATCGAGCGCGAAACCGGCCTGCCGGTACACAAGCTCATAAGCGGCCCACTTGGCGGCGACCAGCAAATTGGCGCGTTAATTACTGAGGGCAAGATCGACTTTCTTATCTTCTTTTGGGACCCCTTTGAGCCCCTACCCCACGACCCAGATGTGAAAGCGCTGCTACGCATTGCCGCGGTATGGAACATTCCCGTGGCCTGCAATCACAGCTCTGCCGACGTCATGGTGAATTCCACATTGTTTCGCGGCAGCTTTGAACGCAACGTACCGGACTATGATGGGTATTTGAAATCCAGATTAAGTCCAGAATAAAAAAAGCCCGCATTAGCGGGCTTAATAATGTGAGCGTATCAGCCACTCGGGCCGATGTTACTCAGTCAGAGCAAGCCACGGTGGCCGAACTTCGCGACTCAGGCAGCAACTGAATATTGGCCAGAGATACATCGAGCGCACCATCTGCCTGTAGCGCAAAGGGCGCAGTGACTGCCTCAAGGTTTAGCCCACCCACAGCGAAGCAGCGTAGGTCAACCGAGAATTTCCGCCACTCCCCCAAGGGCAATTTACGCCACGCTTCTGCCACCGGTACCACACCGCCGCAGTCTGCACCGCAAGCCATTGCCAACTGCGCGCCCGAGGCCGGCGCCGCATTAAGCCGTAAATCAAAAATTAAGCTGGCATTGGCGGCCATAAAGCCCGACAAATCGACGGGCAATTCAGAGGCAATACGCACGGAGGCGGCTTCTGTTCCGCTAAATACTGCGCGTCGCGCATCATCTTGCAGTAAGTAATCGTGTCCAGTCACCGACAAGGCTTGCACACTGAGGGTATTGGTATTAACGGCCACATCTTCGCTTTCGCTAGTAACGTACATAGTCCACGGATCTAGCACTCGGCTTTCGAAAATACCCAGCGGCACTGGCGCGGCATCACCAGCCAGCACATTGCGATCTTCCGGCAAAAGACCCAGTGTGTCTGAATCGCCGTAGCGAAGACCGAAACCGTAGGGAAACAATGGATCATAGGGTTCTTCGTTGGGATTCAGGCGCACCTGGCTCAAATCTTTTGGCCAGCTGAAGGATAACTTGCCCTTAAAGTCGTAATTGATCGCACCGTCGGGCTTACGCAACAGCACGTCTGCCACGCCCTGACCTTCCGAGCCGGGTAAAAATGCGGCCACGAATGCATCCGACTGATTGAGCTCCGCGTTGACCCACAAGGGGCGCCCGGATAAAAACACAGACACTACGGGAATACCTTGATCCCGCAAAGACTTTAGCAATTTAACGTCTTTGCGTGTTGCCGGCTGAAATTCAAGCGAGTTGATATCACCCTGCCATTCTGCATAGGGGTTTTCGCCAAACACCACCACAGCCACATCCGGTTTCACATTAAACCGACCCTCTTCGCTAAGGGTCAAAGTACCACCCGCCGGCTCGACAATCGCTTTAAATCCGTCGTAAATGGACGTAGCACCGGGAAAGTCCGCATTGGTATTGCCAGTGCCCTGCCAGGAAAGCGTCCAGCCTCCCGATTGCTTGCCAATATTGTGCGCACCGTCGCCCGCCATCAATATATGTTGTTTGGGGTGCAATGGCAGCAGTTGATTTTTATTTTTCAGCAGCACCAAAGACTCCCGCACCGCCTGGCGCGCAATCGCCCGGTGTTGATCGTTACCCAGTACGTCGCCTACGCCATTAATTTCTGCACGGGCCATAGGCGAGGGCCCATCGAACAACCCAGCGCGCATTTTCACACGCAAAATACGCCACACCGCGTCGTCCAATCGCGCCATGGGAATTTCACCTGTGCGCGCTTGTCGAATGGTGTTTTCCAGCAATTCCGGCCATTCCTGAATAGACATGAACATATCCAGGCCCGCGTTAATCGCCTGGGCACATGACGTAAAATCACACCCCGGCACAAAGCCGTGACCGTTCCAGTCGCCCACCACAAACCCGTCAAAGCCCATCTGATTTTTCAAGACATTGGTCAGCAAGTGAAAATTGCCGTGCAAGCGTTCGCCATTCCAACTGTTAAAGGACGCCATCACGGTCTGGGCGCCAGCGCTCAACCCGGCAAAATAACCCTGCGCGTGAATATCGCGCAAAACTTCTTCGGAGACTTGGGTATCGCCTCGGTCGCGGCCGTTAAGCGTACCGCCATCGCCTACAAAGTGTTTGACGGTGGCCACCATCTTGGACGGCGAGAAGAGGGTCTCTGTCCCAGGCACGCCCTGAATACCTAACACCATCTGCTCGGCAAATTCACGCACGATTTCAGGATTTTCTGAATATCCTTCGTAGGTGCGACCCCAGCGATCATCTTGGGGCGCAGCAACCGTGGGCGCAAACGTCCACTGCACGCCGGTGGCAGACACTTCGCGAGCAGTCGCGGCGCCAATCTGGCGAATCAGCGCTGGATTACGGGTCGCCCCCAAGCCAATATTGTGGGGAAACAAGGTGGCCCGAATCACGTTATTGTGTCCGTGCACAGCATCGGTACCCCAAATTACCGGAATCGCCAGCCCACCGTCGCTGGTATCCATCGAGGCCTGGTAGTAGGCCTCGGCAACGGCCACCCAGTCGTTCTCGGTGGCGTATTTGTCGTTGTTGGGGAAGGTACCACCGCCATTCAGTATCGAGCCTATGTGATGCTTTTTAACCTGCTCGGGCGTGATATAGCGAATTTCCGCCTGAATTAGCTGCCCCACCTTTTGCTCGATAGTCATTTGCGCGATCAACTCGGTAATACGCGCCTCCATTGCCGGATCTTGCTTGATAGGGCTATTCACTGCGGGCCAAACTACCGGCGTCTGCTCCTGCACAGATTCGGAATTACAGCCCGGCAGCAAACTTAACGCAGCAATCGCTACCCCCCAATGCCACAAACTTTTCATAACTTCGGCCTTTCTTATTAACGCTGCCAATCAGCTTTATGAGTTTACCCGGGCGCATCTGCCCAGACTGCAACCCTGCCCCGCCAGCCAGCGGCGGCCTGAATTCAAAAAATGCCGGCCACAATGCGGCCGGCCAGGTATAGAACGAAAGAAAACAAAGCCCGGGATACCCAATACCAGACTTTAGGTCCGCGAAACGGACGAAAAACACCGCCACGACACCTGAGATATAATATAGTCAATTTAACCATATCAAATCAAGTGAATTGATAGCGCCAGACGAAATTGCGTGAATTGCACGTTGTTTCGTCTGATGGGGAATAAGAATGAATGCCTAAGGAGTTTGTGATGAAGCGCCCTTCGCTCTGGCTTTGCAGCCTGGCCCTTGTAACCGCTGCCTGCAGCGATACGCCCGACGATTTTCAATGGCTGGAAAATGTGGAGGGGCCCGCCGCATTGGCGTGGGTGGATGCCGCCAACCAGGAAACTGAGTCCCGGTTAGCGCAATCGCCGCTGTACCAATCACTGTACGCCGAAGCGCTGTCCATACTGTCCAATCCCCAGCGTTTGCCTAAGGTCACGCAGAAAGGCAAGTACCTTTACAACCTTTGGCAAGATCAAGCACACCCACGGGGCATTTATCGACGCACGACCACCGCGGCTTTTGCCAGCGGACAACCAGTTTGGGAAACAGTGCTAGACATCGACAAACTCTCAGAAGCTGAGCAAACGGCCTGGGTGTTTAAAGGCCTGGATTGCCTTAGTCCCGAATACCGCCGGTGTCTGCTATCGCTTTCTGAAGGCGGTGGCGATACTCGGGAAATTCGAGAGTTTGATACGGAAAGCTTAACCTTTGTGGAAGACGGCTTTTATTTGCCGGCGGCCAAGACCAATGCCAGCTGGATTGATGAAAACCAACTGTTTGTAAGCACTCATTTCGGCGCGGGCAGCCTCACTGACTCGGGCTACGCACGGCAGGTTCGACACTGGCAGAGAGGCACGCCCCTTGATGAAGCACCGCTACTGTTTACCGCGGCGCAAACATCGGTATCGGCCAGCGGCCACCACTATAAAGACGGGAGTCATCACGCCAGCATCGTTACCGAGGCCACGAGTTTTTGGGAGGCGCAATACCACTTGCTTAAAGCCGGGCAATTACATCCCATGCATTTGCCGGCCAGCGCCGTCATTAACGACTTAGTTAGAGATGAGCTATTGGTATCGCTAAAGGCGGACTGGCATTTTAATGGCCGCGATTTTGGCGAGGGATCGGTACTATTGATTCGACCACAAATTCTGCTAACACCGGATAAATCTGCCGCCCACGACATCACGTTACTGATAGAGCCCTCGCGCGACTTTGTGGTAGAGGAAATTCACGCAACCCCCGGGGGCGTGTTGGCCGTGGGTTTAACCGACGTAAAATCACAGGCGCGCCTGTATCAAAAAACAGCGGGACAATGGCGCTGGGAAACCATCGATCTGCCCACAGAAGGTACTATCAGCATTGAAACCATTGATGCAAAAACCGGTGATTTTTTTGCCCGCTACGAAGATTTTTTAACACCGCCCAAATTTTACTTTGTCCAAGCAGGGAAAACACCTAGCGTTGCGGCTTCTCAACCGCCCACCTTTGACAGCAGCCAATTTGTGAGCGAACAGTTTTTTGCTCAATCACCCGACGGCACCAAAGTACCCTACTTTGTAGTGCGCGCCAAAGACCTTCAGTACAACGGCAAAAATCCGACCCATATCTTTTCTTACGGTGGGTTTCGAGTCTCCTTGCAACCCTCCTACTCTGGCTCCTATGAAGACCTAAATGGCGCCTATGGAAAGCTGTGGCTTGAACGCGGCGGCGTATTTGTGCTGGCAAATATCCGCGGTGGCGGCGAATATGGCCCCGCGTGGCACAGCGCTGTGCTTCTAGAAAATCGCACGAAAGCCTACGAAGATTTTGAAGCAGTGGCCAAAGACTTAATCAAGCGAAACATTACTTCGCCTGAACATTTAGGCATAGAGGGCCGCAGCAATGGCGGATTATTAGTTGGGGCAACCATGGTTCGCCAGCCCGATTTGTACGGCGCCGTCATCTGCGGCGTGCCGCTCCTGGATATGCGCCGCTACCATACCCTGCTCGCCGGCGCGAGTTGGATGGCGGAATACGGCAACCCGGATATTGCGGAGCAATGGGCATGGATTAGCGAATACTCGCCGTTTCAAAATATTAAAGAGGGCGCTCAATATCCGCCCACTTTTTTCTATACATCCACGAAGGACGACAGAGTTCATCCCGGCCACGCTCGCAAAATGGCTGCGCGTATGAAGGCCTTCGGGCAACCCATTGCCTATTACGAAAATCGCGAGGGCGGACACGGCGGTTCGAGTACAAAAGACCAGCTCGCCAAACGCATAGCGTTAAGTTATACCCATTTGTGGACGCACTTAGCCCAACATCCAGGCGCTGCGCAGGCCAATACACAACTTTAGTATTCCCACTTTGCAACCGCCCCTGACCTAACGGTCAAGGGGCGAATTGCGCAATCTTTTTAGGTGCTTAGTCTTGCGCAACTTGGCAAAAACGCACTAAGCCCAAAGTGGACCCGTCTTGATTTGCAGATGCTGGTTCGCCTTTTAATTGCTGCTCCACCTTGCCCGCCAATAGCTTGCCCAGTTCGACCCCCCATTGATCGTAAGAACAGATATTCCAAATTACGCCTTGGGCAAAAATTTTGTGCTCGTAGAGCGCAATTAATGCCCCCAGACTGTGCGGCGACAATCGCTCCAGCAGTATCGTGCTGGAACTGCGATTGCCGGCATGCACCTTGTGCGGCACCAGGGCTTTTTTCGCGGTTTCATCCAGGCCTTGAGCGCTCAGCGATTGCCCGACTTGCTCGGCGCTCACGCCGTCCATCAGTGCCTGCGATTGCGCAATCAGATTCGCTAACAAGTTTTCGTGATGCTCTGGCAGCGCGTGCAGTGCCGATTTGGAACCAATGAAATCAGCGGCGACGGCGTGAGTGCCCTGATGCAATAATTGATAGAACGCATGTTGCCCATCTATACCCAACTGGCCCCACACAATGGGACAGGTGTTGTAGCGTACGGGCTGGCCATCGCGCTGTACCGATTTTCCGTTGCTTTCCATTTCTGCTTGCTGCAAATAAGCGGGTAAGAATGACAAGCCTTGATCGTATGGCAGTATGGCCAGTGTGGGCACCCGCAAGAATGTGCTGTTCCAAACTCCCACCAACGCCATCAACAGCGGTAAATTTTCGCGGTCTGGCGCCGTCAGAAAATGTTTGTCCATGGCGTGGGCGCCGGCCAACAGTGCCTCAAAATGCTCAAACCCCAGATACAAAGCAATCGGGAGACCTATTGCTGACCAGAGCGAAAAACGCCCACCTACCCAATCCCACATGGCAAAAATATTATCCGGTGCGATACCCATAGCCTGCGCCTTATCGGTGGCGGCGGTAACAGCGGCAAAATGTTGCGCCACGGCACTCGCATCGACACCACCGGCAAGCAGCCATTTGCGTGCGGTCTGCGCGTTGATCATGGTCTCGCGTGTCGTAAAGGTTTTTGAGGCCACCACAAATAACGTCGTAGCGGGGTTGAGCTTTGCCAGCGTGCGCTGAAGGCTGATGCCGTCCACGTTACTGACAAAATGGACCTGTAAGCGCTCGTCGGCATATTCCGCCAATGCTTCGCATACCGTTTGCGGCCCCAGGTTAGAACCGCCAATACCGATACTCACTACATCGGTGATTGGCAAGCCCGTATACCCTAACCATTGGCCATCGCGCACAGCCGCCACGAAGGCCCGCATGCGCGCCAGCTCTCCCTCTACCTGGTGATTAATACTGCCTGTCGACTCCCCTGCTAGCGCATATTGTCGCCCCGACCGATCCCGTAGCGCCATATGGAGCACCGCTCGATCTTCCGTGCGATTGATCGGGCTACCGGCCCACTGCGCCGCGCGCTGCGCGTGCAAGCCGGATTGCTGCGCCAGCGCCAACAGCTTGTCCAACACCTCCTCGGTCACACGCTGCTTAGAAAAATCGAACAAATGACCACACCAGCGGTGGGAAAATCGCTCAAATCGTGCGCTGTCGCGCGCAAACAGATCGGCAACGGACCAGGATTGCGCCTGACTCGCCAAGTGTTCCAGTTGGCGCCAGGCGGGCAATTGAGTTGGGCACGGCATAGGGCATCCTTTAAATTAAAACTGCATGACAACGTTGTCTTAAATATATCACGACAGACAACGTTGTCAATTGCAAGAGGTTCGCCCTAACCGCCTTTACAGGGTGATTTACTTGCTCCCTCCTCCGGAAGGCTCTACCCTTGCCGACTTGTCCGTCACACATCAATACAGGGTTTACGCAGCACACATGAAGGCAACCATCAAGGATGTGGCCAAACTGGCCGGTGTTTCTTTTAAAACTGTCTCGCGCGTCATCAATCGCGAGCCCAGCGTGGGCCAGGATCTGCAAGATAAAGTGTGGGCTGCCGTCAAAGAGCTGAATTACCAACCAAATCTAGGCGCCCGCCTGATGCGCGGGGCCGCCTCGTCCATCGGTTTTATTTACGATAACCCCAACAGTAACTACGTTATCGAGATGCAAAATGGTATTTTGCAAACCTGCCGCAACGAAGGCTACGAACTGGTTATTCACCCCTGTGATGCCAAGTCGCCCGACATACTGAGCGAGCTCAACGACATGCTAGATCGCTCGCGCGTTGGCGGCCTGGTGCTCACGCCGCCGCTGTCGGAGACTGCTGAAGTGATCGACGCCCTTAGAGCAAAAAACATTCGCTTCGTACGCATTCTGTCGGGCCAGGCGGCGCCGGACACCCTGTCTCCCTGTGTATTTATCGACGACCGCACGGCCGGCTTCGACATTACCCAATATCTTATCGACCTGGGGCACACGCGCATCGGCTTTTTAGGGGGCGATATGGAACACGCCTCCAGTGGCGAGCGCCTTGAAGGCTATAAAGCCGCCATGCAGAAAAACAATATTGCACTGGACGAGGCGCTCATCGTGCCGGGTGAATACGCTTTTGAGTCGGGGATTGAGCGCTCAAAACACCTGCTCTCCCAACCCCAAAGGCCCACAGCCATTTTCGCTTGTAACGATGAAATTGCCGCAGGTACTCTGTTTGCCGCCCGGATAATGGGCGTATCCGTACCCCAGGAGCTGTCTATAGTCGGATTCGAGGATTCGCCCTTTTCGCGCCAGGCGTGGCCTAAACTCACCACCGCCCAACAGCCGAACAACACCATTGCCCAAACGGCGGCAAAACTGCTCATCAACGACATTCGCGCCGGGCGCGAGGCCGCCGGTGAGCCGGCCTGCCAGGGCTTCTACCCCAAGCTGGTAGTGCGCGATTCCAGCTGCCCCGCTAACGCCAATTAGCGAAAGTAATAATCTGGGGGTTTACAACCCCTTTTTTACACGACACAATGACAACGTTGTCTCAGGGGGTGGACACACCTGGATTGATAGGTCTTCGCCCCGACGGGTCGACCAGCCAGGTGCCGCGACATAGCGCCCGCCTCCACAAACAGTTAACTGATCGCACAGCAATTATTGGACGCTTTTATGACTGCCACCGCCACCCAGCTACAACCCGAACAAACCCTGATGTACCAAGAAGCAGCGTCGAGCGCCGACGTGGTAGCACGCCAACAGTCTGAAAATCAGGCACTAATCAGCAACGCGGTTAGTCAAATCAAAACCTTCAATCCCATCGCAGTGGTCACCATGGCACGCGGCAGCTCCGACCACGCCGCCACCTACGCCAAGTACCTCATTGAAACGCGCACCGGTGTGCTGACATCGTCCGCGTCGCCGTCGGTCAGCTCGGTGTACCAAAGCCAACAGAAACTGAAAGGCGTGCTCTATATTGCTATTTCTCAATCAGGTAAAAGCCCCGATCTATTGGCGGGCGTTGCCCAAGCAAAAGCTGCCGGCGCCTTGACGCTGGCACTGGTCAATGTAGAAGACTCGCCGTTGGCGGATTTGGCAGATATCGTGATACCTCTGCGCGCAGGGGCAGAGCACAGTGTGGCTGCCACCAAGTCGTATATCGCCACCCTGAGTGCCGTCTTGCACCTGGTAAGCGAATGGAGTGGCGACGAGCTGCTTATTGCCGCTTGCAAACAATTGCCACAGCAATTGGCACAAGCGTGGCAATGCGACTGGCACAAGGCCGTAAGCACCTTGTTGCATGCCAACAACCTTTTTGTCATCGGGCGCGGCATGGGCTTTGGCGTGGCGCAGGAAGCGGCACTGAAGTTTAAAGAGACCTGCGGCCTACACGCGGAAGCCTTTAGTGCGGCCGAAGTGAAACACGGCCCCATGGCCATTGTGAAAGCCGGCTTTCCGGTATTGATGCTGGCGCAACAAGACGAAACCAGCCAGGGCTTTGACGCCTTGGTGGAAGACTTTAAAGCGCGCGACGCACAAGTACTGGTCGCCAGCGAAAAAGCCGAGTGCGGCTTACCCGTCGTGGCGGGCAGCCACCCCGCCGTGGCACCGATTCTCGCCGTCCAGAGCTTTTACAAAATGGCCAATGCGCTCTCTATTGCCCGCGGTTACAATCCTGATCAACCGCCGCACCTGCGCAAGGTAACGGAGACGCTGTAATGGCCAAGGCGAAGGCACTGATCAATGCAAGAATATTTGACGGCGACGGCTGGCTAACCGATCACGCACTCATTTACTGCGGTCAACATATCGAGCAACTCGCGCCACTGTCATCAATTGCAATTGACGACTACGAGGTCACCGACCTCTGTGGTTTTCGCCTGCTGCCAGGTTTGATCGACACCCAGGTCAACGGCGGCGGCGGCGCACTGCTGATCGATGCGCCGACTCTGGAAACGCTTTGCACCATCGGTGATGCCCACCGCAAGTTGGGCACCACCTCTTTTTTACCAACACTCATAACCGCCGACCTGAACGGGGTCGAGCAAAC
>NZ_JBTUOC010000082.1:0-46017 GCF_058345725.1 Simiduia sp.
TTAATGTCTCGGCGACAGAGTGTGAGACGTCAGGCGCATGCAATGTCAGCACTGAGAAATTGGAGACGTTCCATGATCTACCACGGCAAATCGTTATCGGTTACCCAGCTGGCGGCAGGTATTGCCGAGCTGT
Organism: Simiduia sp.; assembly: GCF_058345725.1. Lineage (NCBI taxonomy): Bacteria > Pseudomonadati > Pseudomonadota > Gammaproteobacteria > Cellvibrionales > Cellvibrionaceae > Simiduia > Simiduia sp. The sequence continues at coordinate 134 of NZ_JBTUOC010000082.1, forward strand.
GTTTTGACGCGGTGGGCGAGTCGGTCAATAAGTTTGATTTGCAGACGGTACATGAGCTGGCTGAAGCCATTAGCGCTTTAGAGTCGACGCCCGGCCTGACCGGTGTCATTGCTACCTCGGCTAAAGGGGTGTTTATCGTCGGTGCTGACATCACGGAATTTGGCAGTGTGTTTGGCAGTGGTCCAGAGGCTGTTGTTGAGCACCTGCGAAAGAACAATGACAACAATAATCGCCTGGAGGATTTGGCGGTACCCGTGGTGGTGGCCATCAATGGCTTTGCATTGGGCGGAGGTTTGGAGTTTTGCCTGGCGTGCGATTACCGCGTGGCCAGCAGTGCTGCAAAAATTGGCTTGCCAGAAACAAAATTGGGATTGATCCCCGGCTGGGGTGGTACGGTTCGCTTGCCGCGTATTGCAGGCGTTGACACGGCGGCTGACTGGATAGCATCGGGGAAAGAGCAGCGGCCAGATGCGGCGCTAAAAGCCGGCGTACTGGATGCGGTGGTGGCGCCAGAACAATTGCGCGAGTGCGCGCTGCACACGGTAAAACAATGTATCGACGGTAAGCTCGACTATCGCTCTCGTCGACAACAGAAAACCGGCCCTATGCAGCTCAACGATACCGAGGCATTAATGGCCTTTGAGACGGCAAAGTCCTTTGTTGCAGCGCAGGCGGGTAAAAATTATCCAGCGCCAATTGCCGCACTTAAGGCCATGCAAAAAGCGGCAAAGGGCGATCGGGCGGAGGCCCTGGCAGAGGAGGCCAGCACCTTTGCAAATCTCGCACAGGGTCCACAAGCTGCAGCGCTGGTGGGTTTGTTTTTGTCAGACCAAATGATCGGCAAAAAGGCCAAGGGTTGGGAAAAACAGGCCGACAAAAAAATTGAGCGTGCGGCGGTTTTAGGGGCGGGCATTATGGGCGGTGGCATCGCCTACCAATCGGCTCTTAAGGGTACGCCCATAAAAATGAAAGATATCGCCCAGGCGGGTATTGACCTCGGGTTGAACGAGGCCGCCAAGCTGTTAACCAAACAGGTTGAGCGAGGGCGCATGAACCCGGCCAAAATGGCTGAAGTACTAACGCGCATTGAACCTTGCTTGAGCTACGACGGCTTTGATCAGGTGGATATGGTGGTTGAAGCGGTGGTTGAAAACCCCAAGGTAAAACACGCGGTATTGGCGGACGTTGAATTCAAGGTGACAGACGACACCATTTTGGCGTCGAACACGTCGACTATTTCTATTACTCACTTGGCAGAGGCGCTCAAACGCCCGGAAAATTTTTGTGGCATGCACTTTTTTAATCCCGTGCACGCCATGCCCCTGGTAGAAGTGATACGCGGCGAAAAAACCTCCGATACCGCGGTGGCTCGCACAGTGGCCTACGCCAATGCCATGGGCAAAAAAGCCGTTGTGGTAAAAGACTGCCCTGGGTTTTTGGTGAACAGAGTGCTGTTTCCGTATTTCGCGGGCTTTTCAATGTTGCTACGCGACGGCGCCGATTTCCAGCAGATAGATAAGGTAATGCAAGCTTGGGGTTGGCCCATGGGGCCCGCCTATTTGCTAGATGTGGTGGGTATCGACACAGCGGCACACTGCGAAACAGTAATGGCTGAGGGCTTTCCCACGCGCATGGGCAAAACTTTTAGAGCTTGCACCGACATCATGTACGAGGCCAAGCGTTACGGCCAAAAAAATAATTTGGGCTTTTATCGCTACGAGGCCGACAAAAAAGGCAAACCCGCCAAGCTCGTCGATCCGCAGACTTATGAGTTACTGGCACCCCATTGCGCAGAGCGTCGCGAATTCAGCGACGAAGAGATTGTGGCGCGCATGATGGTGCCCATGGTCACAGAAATGGCGCGCTGCTTGGAAGAGGGCATTGTCGATTCTGTGGCCGAAGCCGATATGGCGCTTATTTATGGCTTGGGGTTCCCGCCCTTCAGGGGCGGTGTTTTCCGCTGGGTGGACAGTGTGGGTATCGATGCGGTCATTGCCATGGCCAATGAGCATCGTGCACTGGGTGAATTGTACGAGCCAACGCCCGGTATGCTGGCGTTGGTTGGCAAAAAATACTACGCATAAGGCGAGGGATTCAGAGTGAGCTTACATCCGAAAGATGCAGTTATCGTAGATTACGGTCGCAGCCCCATGGGGCGCTCAAAAAATGGTTGTTTTCGCAATGTGCGGGCCGACGATTTATCGGCGGTGGTTATTCGGGGGCTATTGGCGCGCAATCCGGAATTAGATCCCGCAGAAATTGACGATGTGATTTGGGGTTGCGTGCTGCAGCGCGAGGAGCAGGGTTTTAATATCGCACGCAATGTGGTGTTGCGCGCGGGCTTACCACACTCGGTGCCGGCACAAACCGTAAACCGGCTGTGTGGTTCGTCTATGAGTGCGTTACACACGGCGGCGGTGAATATTCGCGCGGGCCAAGGCGATGTGTATTTGGTGGGCGGTGTCGAACATTTGGGCCACTTACCTATGTACGAATCGGTAGACCCAAATCCTTTGCTGGGGCTCTCGGTGGCAAAAGCGGCGGGCAATATGGGTATGACCGCAGAGTATTTGTCTATGTTGCATGGCATTACTCGCGCGCAAATGGACGCCTTCGGTGCGCGTTCCCATCAATTGGCCGCCCGCGCAACGCAGTCGGGTATTTTCAATCGTGAAATTATTCCGGTGCCAGGCCACGACAGCCAGGGTTTTCCGGTGCTTGTAACAGAGGACGAAACTATTCGGCCGGATACCACCGTGGAAGCGCTGGCACAATTGCGCCCGGTATTCGATCCGCGCAATGGCACAGTCACTGCCGGGACCTCGTCGCAATTGTCGGACGGTGCCTCGGCTATGCTGGTGATGTCCGCCGAGCGAGCCCAGGCCCTGGGTTTAACGCCCATTGCGCGTATCACCTCTATGGGGCTTGCTGGGGTTGATCCCAGCATCATGGGCTATGGCCCTGTGCCCGCCACCGAGAAGGCATTAAAGCTGGCCAACCTGACCATCGACGATGTACAGGTGGTCGAGCTTAACGAAGCCTTTGCGGCACAGGCGCTGCCCGTGTTGAAAGACCTGAAGCTGTTAGAGGTCATGGATGAAAAGGTAAACCTGTTTGGCGGTGCCATTGCGCTTGGGCACCCCTTCGGCTGCTCGGGTACGCGTATTACGGGCACGCTGCTCACGGCTATGCAAAATAAAGATGCCGCCATCGGCGTGTCGACTATGTGTATCGGCTTGGGGCAGGGGATTACCACCGTGATCGAGCGGCTTAATTAAACGATACTGGCGTTATTCGCTGCGCAGCACCTGCGTAGCTGAACCCAAGGGCCCGTTGCGCGGGCCCTTTTTTATGGGCGCACGATTTGCCAGGCGGATTCGCCGTGGCGTGGCGTGGGCGATCTGATAAACTGCCGTGCCTATTTGGTCACAGGGTGGAGAGTGGTTTGCCGGCGCCAACAGACATACATCAGGATGCAGCCCAGTGGTTGGCCGCTCAAACAGCGCGCGATGATGGCTGCGTGTGCCTGCGCATTGCCCACGATCCCTATTATTTACCCGGTGCCCCCAGCATTCAGTTAATGGCGCTGTTGGCCCATCGTCGGTGTTTACCGGTGGCCGTTGTCGTGTTTGAGGCGGGTCGGTTTTCGCTGGACTCAGTGCCAGTGAACCATCAAACACTGAGCGACTGGGCCCAGGCGCGCGAGCTGGCTTGTATCGACCTTACCCGGCCCTTGGTGCTGAGCCCCGTCCACATTCCAAAGCCTTGGGGGCGGGAAATCTGGTTTACCGGCATCGAAAGTCGCGGTCAGTCGGGCGTGCGCGATGCGCGCGGTCACTGTGTACCGCTGCCTTGGTTGCTGGCGGTACTGCCGGAGTTTCTGACGGCTGGCCAGCCTCGCAGCGTCACTTTGCTTAAAATATTAGACCCGCTTCCCGAGCCGGTTTTTGGCGACCTCTACTTCGAAATGCATCAGCAAAAACAAGAGGTGTATGTGGTGACCCATGTAGACGCCCAGTCTTGGCCTAGCGGCGAGGGCGGCATACGCTTGGGTTTTTGCCAGGCTAAACGCGCGGAATACGACGGCGATGCGGCATTTAAGTCGGCGTATTTGGCAGCGGTGCGGGACTACCAGCGCGTGCGCAACCAGATCGATGGCCTGTTGGATCAGCGGCGTCTGCGTGCGGGTATCGCCTTAGACGCCGCTGTTCCCGCGGGACAACTAAAGGCCTGGCTGAAAGATATACCGCAATCGCTGGCCGAGCAGGAGCAGCAGTTGCGCGCGCAGCTAGATAGCTTTGCCGCAGTAAGACCGCTCAAGGTGGGAGATGTGGTGCGCGTGCCCTGTTATACACCGCACTCGCTATTGCACGGCGTGACTACCGTTGAATTTCAAACCCCCGTGTATGAGCGCCAGATTCTATCTTTCGCGCAAAAGGTCTTGACCCAATCTCACTGGGACACCGAGGCGGCGATGGCGGCGGTCAACCTGGAAGCGCCTGTACCCGAAGCGCTGCCACTGTTGGACGAACACGCCGGCTGTCGGCGCGAGCGGGTGGTGGCATTTGACGACTTTACCGTCGAGCGCGTTAAGCTGCAGCCGGGTGCCGGGCTAACAATTTCTCTGGCAGGTCGCTATTGCTTGATTATGGGTGTGACGGGTTCCCTGCAGTTGGCCAATAGGCCGCTGCCGGCTTCGGAGGCGCATTTTGTCGCGGCTTCCTGCAAGGATGTTACCTTACATAACGACGGCGCCGAGCCCGCCGTGGCACTTGTGTCGGTGCCGCGCTAAATGGCGCGTTTACTCCTTCTTTTTTGGTGCTGGAGTGCCGGTTGCTGTTGGGCCGGTGCCAACCCTTCGGCGTGGCTGGCGCTATCCCCCTCGGGGCAGCAGGTCTACTTGGTGGGCAGTGTGCATCTGGGGACCGCGTCTTTTTACCCTTTGGCCCCGGCGCTGGAGCGCGCCTTTCGCAGTGCGGATGTGCTGGCAGTAGAGCTTGATATCACCCAGCTGGAGCCAGCCCCGGTGGCTGCGCTGATGCAGCGCTTGGGTTTTTTTGCGCCGGGGCAGGCCGGGCTTAACGAGGGCTTATCACCCGCTCTGGCCGCCAAATTACAAGACTTTTGCGCACTGTATGCGGTGTGTCCACCGGCCGCTGAGCGCCAGCGCATGCGCCCTTGGTTGTTATCGCTGCAAATTACCAACCATTTAATGGCGCAATCTGAATACCAGCCGGCACTGGGCGTGGATCGCTATTTTCTGGCCCGCAGGGGTGATAAGACACTGGTAGAGCTGGAGTCGCTAGAGCGCCAAATGGGTATTTTTGCCGGTTTATCCCAGGTAGCGCAGCAACACCTTTTGGATAGCACTTTGATGGAGCCCCAGGCTTCTATGGAATACTTAGACGATATGGTGCAGGCCTGGCGTCGCGGTGACGATGCTGTGCTGAGCGAATTGGTGCTCGAGCCGGTGCGGCTTGGTGCGGGCGGCGCCAGCCTCTATCAGTCGCTATTTGTTGTTCGTAATCAGGCCATGGCCGAGCGCATCGCGCAATTGGCAAAGGTGCACGATACGACGTTTGTAGTAGTGGGGGCAGGGCACCTGTTGGGCAATGACGGCCTGCCTTCATTACTGCGCACACAGGGCTTTAGTGTTAACCCGCTTTAGTTGTTTCAAGTTTGTTGAACCGTGCAATCGACTGTGGCACAATCAGCACCCCTTGAGCGCGGCCACTGGTTTATTTTTATAATTAATCCAGTAAAAACAAAGAGTTAGCGCAAGATTTGATCAGTTTAAGCACTGCTAATTAGTGCTGAACTAACCATGCGGAAGTGGTGAAATTGGTAGACACGCCAGATTTAGGTTCTGGTGCAGCAATGTGTGGGGGTTCGAGTCCCCCCTTCCGCACCATATTTTGAGATACCGGGATGCGTGCGCATCCTCCCAGATTTCACGAGGATAAAAATGCAGGTTTCTATCGAAGCGACTTCCGGTCTAGAGCGTCGTTTGACTGTGGGCGTTCCCGCCGATCAAATTGACAGCGAAGTGAACAAGCGTTTGCAGCAAGCAGCCAAAACCGTGCGCATTAACGGTTTCCGCAAAGGCAAGGTGCCTTTGAAAGTCGTTAAGCAGCGCTTTGGTGCCGGTGTGCGCCAGGAAGTTGTGGGCGAAGTAATGAGCCGCTCTTTCTATGACGCTGTTCGAAAAGAAGACGTGAAGCCTGCCGGCCAGCCGAGCATTGAGCCCAAGCAGATGGAAGAGGGCAAAGACCTTGAGTTCGTGGCCACTTTCGAAGTTTACCCAGAAGTTGCCCTGTCCGATTTTAGCGATTTGGAAGTTACTCGTTTAACCGCAGAGGTTACCGACGCCGATATCGACAAGATGATCGAAGTGCTGCAAAAGCAGCAGGCGAGCTGGGAAGAAATTAAGCGCAAAGCGAAAAAAGGTGATCGCGTAAATATCGACTACGTGGGCACCAAAGACGGCGAGCCCTTTGAGGGTGGTTCAGCTGAAAACCAGTTCCTGGTGCTGGGCTCAGACTCAATGATCCCCGGTTTTGAAAAGGGTCTGATCGGTTGTAAAGCTGGCGAAGAGCACGTCTTGGATCTGACTTTCCCCGAGGACTATCAAGCTGAAGCCTTGCGCGGCGCTGCCGTGCAGTTCACCGTGAAAGTGAATGGCGTGTCGGCGCAGAAATTGCCGGAACTGGACGACGCTTTCTTTGAAAAATACGGTGTTACTGAAGGCGGTCTGGAAAAATTCCGCGCCGAAGTAAAAGACAATATGGCGCGCGAGCTGAAAAATGCAGCGCAAGCCAAAGTCAAAACTCAGGTTATGGATGCGCTGGTTAGCAAGCACGAAGTTGATTTGCCCAAGGCGCTGGTGCAGTCTGAAATTGGCGCGCTGCGCAATCAGATGGTGCAGCGTTTTGGCGGTGCAGCCAACAACGCGCAGCTGGATTTTGCGTCACTGTTACCCGACGATATGTTTACCGAGCAAGCTCAGCGTCGCGTGAAGTTGGGCTTGGTTGTGGGTGAAATTGTAAAAGCCAATGAAATTAAGGTGGACGCCGATCGCGTGCGCACCATGGTGGAGGAATTGGCCAGCACTTATCAAGAGCCTGAAGAAGTAATTAACCACTACTACAGCAACCGCGAGCTGCTCGCCAGCGTCGAGTCTGCAGTGCTGGAAGATCAGGTGGTAGACTTCCTGCTCGCTGCAGGTAAGGTGAAAGAAGAGGCCAGCACCTATGACGAAGTCATCAAGCCGGCTGAAAAAGACGCCTAATTATTGATCTGATAGACGGAGCCGCGACGTAAAACTCGCGGCTTTCTTTTCTTAGCTATGCTTGTTGTGTTGGCAGGCGCCCTTATCTCGGGTTAAGCTCCAGTGCAATGGAAACCAGAATCGCTACTCCGGTCAAAAAATGATCACTGGTATAGGTAGCTGCAGCCTCGTTTCCCAAGGCAATATTTCAGACTGAACAAGGAATTGACAATCAAGATGGCAAGTTTTGATGCAGCCAACAGTGCCTCGGGCATTGTAACTAACAGCCTGGTCCCCATCGTGGTGGAGCAAACCGCACGCGGCGAGCGCTCCTATGACATCTACTCGCGCCTGTTGAAGGAGCGCGTGATCTTTTTGGTGGGCCAGGTGGAAGACCATATGGCGAATCTGGTGGTTGCGCAGCTATTGTTCCTGGAAGCGGAAAACCCCGATAAAGATATCCATTTGTATATTAACTCGCCCGGTGGCTCCGTTACTGCGGGCATGTCTATCTACGACACTATGCAATTTATTAAGCCAGACGTCAGCACCATGTGCCTGGGTCAGGCCTGCAGCATGGGTTCGTTCCTGCTGGCCGCCGGTGCCAAGGGCAAGCGCTATTGCTTGCCAAACGCCCGTACCATGATTCACCAGCCAAGCGGCGGTGCCCAAGGTCAGGCGAGTGATATTCATATTCAGGCGCAGGAAATCCTTAAAATCCGCGAGCGCTTGAACACAATTATGGCCGAGCACACAGGCCGTACAGTGGAGGAGATTGCACGCGATACCGAGCGAGATAACTTCATGAGCGCTGAAGAGTCCATGAAATACGGTTTGATCGATAAGGTGCTGTCCAGCCGGCCAAAGGCTGAAAAATAATCCGTAACGGCAGGATCAATGCGCCCTCGGGGGCTAAACTCCCTTAAAGAGGGCCTTTGCACTTGAAAATCCAAGGCAAAGCTTGCATCTTGTATCATTAGAACTGTGGTAAGTGGAGTGGGTCGATGACCGATCGCACAAAAGAAGGTGGAGACGACAACGGTAAATTGTTGTATTGCTCCTTCTGTGGCAAAAGTCAGCATGAAGTTCGCAAGCTGATTGCCGGTCCGTCCGTATTCATCTGTGATGAGTGCGTGGATCTTTGCAACGATATTATTCGCGAGGAAATTCAAGAGGCTGTAGCTGAGGGTGACAGCGGCAAGCTGCCGACGCCCCAGGAGATAGCGGCAACCCTCGATCAGTATGTCATTGGCCAAAAAATCGCCAAGAAAGTGCTGGCTGTGGCAGTTTACAACCACTACAAGCGCCTGCGCACTGGCGAAAAGGCCGGCAAGGAAAAAGAGCCCGTCGAGCTAGGCAAGAGTAACATTCTGCTGGTGGGGCCCACCGGAAGCGGTAAAACGCTGCTGGCCGAAACCCTGGCGCGGATGCTGAATGTACCGTTCACCATCGCCGACGCCACCACGCTGACCGAAGCGGGCTATGTGGGTGAGGATGTTGAAAACATCATCCAGAAGCTGCTGCAAAAATGTGATTACGATGTAGAGAAGGCCCAGCAAGGCATTGTTTACATTGATGAAATCGACAAGATTTCCCGCAAATCAGACAACCCGTCGATCACCCGCGATGTTTCCGGCGAGGGTGTTCAGCAGGCGCTGTTGAAGCTGATTGAAGGCACGGTGGCCTCTGTGCCCCCACAGGGTGGTCGCAAGCACCCGCAGCAGGAATTCCTGCAGGTGGACACCGCCAACATCCTCTTTATCTGTGGTGGCGCCTTTGCCGGCCTGGATAAGGTCATTCGCGATCGCTCGGAAAAGGGCGGTATCGGCTTTGGCGCAGAGGTGAAGAGTAAAGACGACAAGCGTAACGTGGGCGAAGTGCTGCGTGACGTAGAACCGGAAGATCTGGTGCGCTACGGTCTGATTCCCGAGTTTATCGGTCGTTTGCCAGTCATTGCCACGCTCGAAGAGCTGGATAAAGAGGCCTTGATCACCATTCTGACCGAGCCCCGCAATGCGCTCACCAAGCAATATGCCAAGCTCTTTGAAATGGAAGGCGTCGAGGTGGATTTCCGACCCGATGCGCTGGACGCTGTGGCGCAAAAAGCCATGGACCGCAAAACCGGCGCGCGCGGCCTGCGCTCTATCATGGAGAACGTGCTGCTCGACACCATGTACCGAATTCCGTCGGAAGAGGGTGTCTCAAAGGTAGTGGTTGACGAATCGGTTATTCGCGGCGAATCTGAGCCGTTGCTGGTTTACGAGAATCAGGAAAAACCGGCAAAGGTGGCACCGCAAGACTAAAAAGCCATCAAAAAGCATAAAAAAAGGGCCGTTCAGGCTCTTTTTTTATGTGTGATGCCATCGCTTGCTTGTAAACAGTGGACATCGCCCCCACTGATTGATTAACGTAAAATCGATTACGACTGTACCGCTGACTCACTTACAGAGCTGCTAGGCTTGATTGCAAGCCGTGTTCAACGGACGGCATAGATTAAAGAGGCACCTTATGGATCACCAAGCACCTGCAGAGACGCACGCTGACTTACCCCTGTTACCCCTGCGCGACGTGGTGGTATACCCCCACATGGTCATTCCGCTGTTCGTGGGGCGGGCAAAGTCTATCGAAGCCCTGGAAGCGGCCATGGCGGCCGACAAGCAAGTCTTGTTGGTGGCGCAGAAAAACGCGGCCGACGATGATCCGGATGGCAAAGACCTGTACAGCATTGGTACGGTTTCCACCATTTTGCAGCTGCTCAAGCTGCCCGATGGCACGGTTAAGGTGTTGGTTGAGGGCGGCGAACGCGCGCGTCTGAACGACATTACCGACATGGGCGGCTACTACCAAGCCAATATTGCCACCTTGCCTTCAGACGAAGTTCCCGAGCGCGAGGCCGAGGTGCTGTTGCGCTCGGCGATGACCCAGTTCGAACAGTATGTCACGCTCAGCAAAAAGGTTCCGGCCGAGGTAATGACCTCGCTGTCGGGCATCGACGATCTGGGTCGCCTGGCGGATACTGTGGCGGCTCACATGTCGTTGGAGCTTGCCCAAAAGCAAGACATTCTCGAGATGGTTTCAGTGCGCGAGCGACTGGAGCATTTGCTGGGGTTAATGGAAGCGGAAATCGATTTGTTTCAGGTGGAAAAACGCATCCGCGGCCGCGTGAAAAAGCAAATGGAAAAAAGCCAGCGCGAGTATTATCTGAACGAGCAAATGAAAGCCATTCAGAAAGAGCTCGGTGATATTGGCGAAGAGGGCAACGAATTTGACGAGCTCGAGCGCAAGATTGCCGATGCCAAAATGCCTGAGGATGCCGATCAAAAAACCAAGGCTGAACTGGCCAAGCTGAAAATGATGTCGCCCATGTCTGCAGAGGCATCGGTACTGCGCTCTTATATCGACTGGATGGTGAATGTTCCCTGGAACAAGCGCAGCAAAGTGCGCCACGATCTGGCGCGTGCCGAAGAAATCTTAGAGGCCGATCACTACGGCCTAGAGGAAGTGAAAGAACGCATTCTGGAATACCTTGCCGTACAAAAACGCGTCAAAAAAGTGAAGGGGCCAATTCTGTGTTTGGTGGGCCCGCCCGGTGTGGGTAAAACCTCTCTGGGTGAATCCATCGCGCGAGCTACCAACCGGAAATTTGTGCGTATGGCCTTGGGTGGCGTGCGCGATGAAGCGGAAATACGGGGTCATCGCCGCACCTATATCGGCTCTTTGCCCGGTAAGCTGGTGCAAAAAATGTCGAAAGTGGGCGTCAAAAACCCGCTGTTTTTGCTCGATGAAATTGACAAGATGGGCATGGATCATCGCGGTGATCCCGCCAGTGCACTGTTGGAAGTGCTCGATCCCGAGCAAAACGCAAAATTTAATGACCACTACCTGGAAGTTGACTACGACCTGTCTGACGTGATGTTTGTGTGCACCTCTAACTCCATGAACATTCCCGGCCCGCTATTGGACCGCATGGAAGTTATTCGAATTCCGGGTTACACCGAAGACGAGAAGCTCAATATTGCCAAGCGCTATCTGGTGCCCAAGCAATTGAAAGCCAATGGGTTAAAAGAGCAGGAAATTAACGTCACCGATGAAGCTATCTTGGGCGTTGTACGCTATTACACCCGCGAGGCCGGCGTGCGCGGCTTGGATCGCGAAATGGCGAAACTGTGCCGCAAGGTGGTGACCGAGCACGTTAAACAGAAAACCACCGGTTGTGTCACCGTCGATGAAAAAAATCTGGAAGACTATCTGGGGGTCATGAAGTATGACTTCGGGCGCGCTGATGCGGAAAATCAAATCGGCCAGGTGACCGGCTTGGCTTGGACCCAGGTAGGTGGCGAATTACTTACTATCGAGTCCTCCGCCGTGAAAGGTAAAGGGCGCATGGTGAAAACCGGTTCGCTGGGCGACGTCATGCAGGAGTCTATCCAGGCGGCCCTGACGGTAGTGAAGTCCCGTGCTCAAGTGTTGGGTATTGCGCCCGACTACCACGAAAAGACCGATATCCACATTCACGTACCCGAGGGCGCCACGCCCAAAGATGGCCCCAGTGCCGGGATTGCCATGTGCACGGCACTGGTGTCGGTGCTCACCAATATTCCCGTGCGCTCGGATGTAGCCATGACGGGCGAGATTACCCTGCGCGGCGAGGTACTGCGTATTGGTGGTCTGAAAGAAAAGTTACTGGCAGCACACCGCGGCGGTATTAAAACCGTGATAATCCCCGCCGATAACGAGCGGGATTTGCGAGATATCCCCGACAATATCAAAGCTGATTTGCGAATATTGCCGGTGAAGTGGGTAGACCAGGTCTTGGAAATTGCCCTGCAGGACGTTCCCAAGCCGTATTCCGATGAGGAATACCGTGCGTTGGAGCAGCAGGCGCAGGACAGTGCTAAGCGAATTAGCACGCATTGATTGATCATTTATTGATCTTTGTGGCGAGGCTTTGCGCGGAACGGAAAAAAACCGTGAAATCCCGTGCAGGCCGCGCCAAATCTGCGATTCATGCCTTGACCGCCCTTGGTTCAGTTGGTATAAATCGCAATTCGTTACGCGATGGTCAGGCAGAGCGCGGCTTGAACAGACGTTGTTTTTTCATTAGTCGTTACAGTTTTCGTTGTAAATAGTGGAACTTGTAATAATAAAAGGGGTTTAGTGTGAATAAATCTGAATTGATCGAAGCGATTGCCGCTTCTGCGGATATCCCAAAGGCTGCTGCCGGCCGTGCGTTGGATGCAATGGTTGACTCAATCACTGGTGCTTTGAAAGAAGGTGATCAGGTTGTATTGGTAGGTTTTGGTACTTTCGCAGTTAAAGAGCGTGCAGCGCGTACCGGTCGCAACCCACAGACGGGTGCAGAGATTCAGATCGCTGCAGCTAAAGTACCGGGCTTCAAAGCCGGTAAAGCGCTGAAGGATGCTGTAAACGGTTAATTTCTGCGATAGGCAGAGCGATGATTGGCCAGGCGCCAATCATGCAATCGCGAAAAAGGCGCATCCCTGATGCGCCTTTTTCATATCACCGGCTACTGATAAACGCCGGATTTACAAGACCATGTACCGCGTTTAGCGGTTAGACAGATGCTGGGGTAGACCATGCTGCAATCTTTTCGTGACAACCTTAAAGGAACCGTTGCGATGTTCTTGGTACTGCTGGTTTCAGTGCCATTTATCTTCTTTGGTGTAGATAGCCTGTTCACCGGCGACACGCAGTCCGGTAAAGCGGCCGAAGTAAACGATGACATTGTTTCCGAAAATCAGCTAAGACGTGCCATCAGCATGCAGCGCGACCAGCTGACCCAGCGTTTTGGCGACCAGTTGCCCACAGATTTTTTATCCGATGAACGCCTGCGCGGCCCGGCTCTCGACAATTTGGTCAATCGCCAATTGCGCGTACAGGGCGCTAAAGCGGGGCGTATGACCATTAGCGATAAAGCCCTGGATGAGCTCATCGTCAATGCACCCGCGTTTCAGGTCGATGGCAAATTTGACGCCCAGCGTTTCACCTACATGGTGCAGTCAATGGGCTACACCTTGGCGGGCTACCGCGAAATGGTGCGCCAGGAAATTATTGCTGCACAATACGTATCCGCTGTTGGCTTAACCGGCTTTGTGACCGAACAGCAGCTGGCGCAATATGTCAGCCTCAGTGAGCAAGCCCGTGACTTTTACTATGTCACCTTGCCCTTGGCGCCGGTTTTGGCTGCAACAGAAGTGGCGGACGAGGAAATCGAAACTTACTACCAGCAAAATCAGGATAAGTTCCAGGTTCCCGAGCGCGTATCGGCAAAACTGATCGAGCTGAACGTTGCAGATATTGCGGCCACCGTAGAGGTCACCGACGAGCAAATTGCGGCGCAGTATGCCGAAAACATGAAGTCCTACGAGACGGCGCCCGTGCGCCAGGCGGCGCATATTTTGGTGGAAGCGGAAGATGCAGATACCGCTCAGGCAAAGTTAGCTGAAGTGCAAGAAGCGCTGTCTGCAGGCGAAGATTTTGCGGCGGTAGCGGCGCGCTTGTCCGATGATTTAGGTACCCGTGAGACAGGCGGTGATCTTGGTTTTACATCGGGCGATACCTTTCCCGAGCCTTTTGAGACGGCCTTGGCGGCACTGGACGTTGGTCAGGTATCCGAGCCCGTCGAAACCGATGCGGGCTGGCATATCATTAAGTTGGTGGCTCTGGATCAAGCCGAGCCTCCCACACTGGAAGAAGAGGCGCCGATGATTCGCATGGCCTTGGCCGAGTCGCAAGCTCAGCAGGCTTTTGTTGAAAAATTGGAGCGCTTGAAAGAAGAGGCTTACAACAATCAAAACATCGATGAAGTTGCGCAGACGCTGGGGCTTTCTGTGCAAACACTGCCGGCATTTTCCCGCTCTGGCGGCGCTGGCCTGGCAGCCGATCCCCGCGTCGTAGAAGCGGCATTTTCGGCCGATGTTTTGAAAGATGGCCACAATAGTCCCGTACTTGAGCTGAGCGAAACCAGCGTTGCTGTTCTGAAGGTAACCGAGCACTTTCCGGCAAAAGTTAAGCCGTTGGGCGAGGTGTCTGACCTGATTAGCGCGCAGTTGGCAGAAGTTAAAGCCAAGGCCCAGTTGGCCAAGCAGGGAGAGACGCTACTGGCCGATCTCCGCGCTGGCGCCGATGTTGAAACACTGGCGCAAGCAGCCGGCTACGATTGGCAGGTGAGTCAGTCCGTTAAGCGCAGCGATGCACGCTATGATGCCGAATTGTTGAAGGGTGTGTTTGACTTGCAACAAGTCGGCGATGCTCCTGCCTTTGGTCAGACCTACAACAAAGACGGCGATCTGGTGTTGGTAAAATTGGTTAAGGTGGTAGACGGAGAACTTGCCGCGCTAACGCAAGAAGAGCGCAAGGCCCTGTCCCAACGTTTAAGTTATGAAATTGCCAACGCTGAAGTGGCTGCCTTTGAAGCGGCGCTGAAAGAAAAGGCGGAGATAACGATTTATTGATGCAGTGCGGGCTGGTAGCGGTGTGTTGCCGGCCCGTTAATGCCGTGCGAATACGCGGCTGACAGACTAAAAAAAACCCGCGCTAGCGGGTTTTTTTTGGTTTGCTTGTTGTATAGCAGTACTTAATTCGCGCGCTTTAATTCACCCGCGTGACATCCACAAACAGCGTGATCTTTTGGCCGGGATGAATGTAGCTTTGGGTATCCATGGTGTTCCACTTCAGAATGTCGGCCACGCGCAAATTAAATTTACCGGCAATCCGGGCCAGTGAGTCGCCACGCCTGACGCGGTAGTTTACTTTGCGAATCACACCGTTGCTGTTGGTGGTGCTGCTGGCAATTGTGGTTTTAGACCAAAGCACCAGCTTTTGGCCGGGTTTGATGGGGTCTTTGGGCGCCATGCCGTTCCAGCGAGCTACATCTCTGACGCTAACTTTATGCGCATTGGCAATTTTCCACAGGCTGTCGCCGCGTTTTACCACATAGGACACTTTTTGGCTGCCTGCCTTGCCCTTGGAGCGGGCCTGTTTGCTTTTGATCCGTTGATCTTGGCTGTAGGCATAGCTGTCCACAGGCTGACTAGCCACGGGAATCACCAGCGTTTGGCCCTTGCGGATCATGTTGGAGCTGAGGCTGTTGGCCGCTTTTAACGCGCTGACGCTGGTGTGGTGGCGCTTGGCAATCAGATTCAGGCTGTCGCCCGATTTTACGGTGTAATTCGCCCAGCTGACGCGTTCGCGCGGGGGCATCTGTGCGATGCGCTCTTTGAATACTGCGGCGTTCTCTAGGGGCAGCAGAAAGTGGTAGGGGCCTTCGGGATCGGTGGCCCAGCGGTTGTAGCCGGGATTCAGGTGGTAGAGGTCTTCCAGCGACATATCGGCCAGCTCGGCCGCCTGCGCTAGGTCCATCTGCGCATCTAGGTCTACGCGCTCAAAATAGGGGGTGTCGGGTATTTCGAGCAGGCTCAGTCCGTACTCGTCGGGGTTGCGCACCAGCTCCGCTAACGCCAGCAATTGGGGCACATAGGCGCTGGTTTCGCGCGGTAATTTCAGCGACCAGAAATCTGTGGGGCGGCCCTTTTGCTTATTGCGGCGAATTGCCTTGCGCACATTGCCGCCGCCGGTGTTGTAGGCGGCCAGCGCCAACAGCCAATCGCCGTCAAACTGATTGTTCAGGTTGGTCAGATACCGAATCGCGGCATCGGTAGAGGCCTCAATGTCCCGTCGACCGTCGTACCACCAATTTTGCTTCAAACCGTAATGTTTGCCGGTGCCGGGAATGAATTGCCAGATGCCTGAAGCGCGACCATGGGAGTAGGCAAAGGGGTCAAAGGCGCTTTCCACAATGGGCAGCAAGGCCAGCTCCAGAGGCAGGTCGTTGGCTTCGAGCTCGTCCACTATGTGGTACAGATAGCGGTTGGCGCGCTCTGCGACTCGCTCCATATAGCGGTTATTTTTTGAATACCATTTGATATAGGTGTCGACCCGCTCGTTGTGAACGGGCGGTATTTCCAGGCCTGCGCGTATGCGCTGCCAGAGGTCGGGGTGCTCTTCGGGTGCGAATACCAGCCAGGCCGCCTCATCCACCGGGCAGTAGGCATCCAGCACTTGGGTTTTCTGGGTTTTGACAAGGCTCTGGGCCTCGGTGGGGATCTGGCTGCAACCTAACAGCAAGCCGCTCGCAGCAAGTGCCACGGCCAAGGGTTTCAACGTAAATTTCATCTGATGCCGGAAACTATCTGCGTAATTGCCCCGAATTGTAGGGATGCCGGCATAGCTGGTCAACAAACGATCATAAATCTAGTTCACCATAATAACTTTTTGCTTTAGAAGGTGTCTTTCCAGCGCCGCAGCGCGCCCATGTAGTCGGCGGGGCTGGCGAGCAATTGCTGGGCGTGTTGCCGGGCGCTGGCCTGCACCGTTGGTTGGTCGGTGCGCATAAAGGGGTTGGTGGCCAGCTCCAGAGCCAGTGTGGAGGGCAGCGTAGGCAGCCCGGCGCTGCGTTTGCATTGCTCTTGCGTGATGCGCTGCTCGATCTGTGGATTGCCTGGTTCGACGGCAGCTGCAAAAGCGAGATTGGCCAGTGTGTACTCGTGGGCACAGCAAATCAGCGTGGCGGGTGGCAATTGTTTAAAGGCCTCGAGGGCCTTGTGGAGTTGGCTTGGGTTGCCCTCAAAGAGTCGACCACAACCTGCGGCAAACAGGGTATCGCCGCAGAATAGCGCGCCTGGCTGGTGCGTATCGGGCTGCAAGTAGTAGGCGATATGATCCAGTGTGTGAGCCGGCACAGCCAGTACTGTCAGCGTCCAAGGTCCCAGCTGTAATTCACTGCCGGCGGCCAGTACTTCGGTAATCTGGGGGATCTTTGCGCTGTCGGGCCCGTACACGGGCAGCGTTGGTCGCCCGGCCCGCAGGGCGTCCACACCGCCAATGTGGTCGTTGTGGTGGTGGGTAATCAGAATCCCGGCCAGCGTGAGCTGCTGGCTGTCCAGCCAGCGCTCCACTGGATCGGCGTCACCCGGATCGACCACCCAGCAGTGTTGATTGTCGCTCAGGGCCCAGATGTAATTATCTGTAAAAGCGCGAATAGGGGTGATATCCAGCATAGTGAGAAGACCTTCTTGGGACGGTGGGTGGGGAGTGGCAATCTGCCGGAGCCTGTGTCCATAATAACAAAGTCGCGCCACTCGTTTACCAAGCGCGCTCTAGATTAGGGCGCAGGCTGGAGTTGCTATGAGCTATCTGACACCGCCTGAACGGTTTAAACGCCTGCCCGGGTTGACCCACTGGGGCCGGGGCCTGCCGCCGCTGTCGGAAGCGGTGCCGGCCATGGAGCGCTGGTTTAAAACGCCGGTGGGGCGCGAGATGTTAAGCCGCGAGCTGCAGCAGGTGGACGAGGTGCTGCAATGCCTGTTTGGCTACCACCTTTGCCAGATGAGCGTGTGCCGAAATTTAGAGTTAACGGCCACCAGCCGTATATTGCATCGCTTTAGCCTGAACCCCTTGGCCCCGGAGGCCGTTCAGGGCCACAACCCCGCAGCCCTGGCGCAGCCCGAGCAATTGCCGCTGCCCGCCGAGAGCACCGACGTGGTATTGCTGCACCATATTCTCGAATTTTCCAACAAGCCGCATCAGGTGCTGCGCGAGGCGGCTCGGGTGTTGATTCCTCGCGGTCATTTGGTGATCGTCGGGTTTAACCCCTGGAGCCTGCTGGGTGCCTGGAAAATGTTGGCCAAGTGGAGCCGCGATCCCCACTGGCGCTATCAGGCGCTGTCGGTGCGGCGTTTAACGGATTGGCTGCGCCTGCTGGACATCGAGGCCACCAGCCTCAGCCGTGGCTTTTACCGCCCGCCACTGCAGGGGCAGCGGGCACTGGCGCTGTTGCACACCTGGGACAGCTGGTGCGAGCGCTGGCAGTGGCAGGGAGGCGGCTTCTATGTGCTGGTGGCGCGCAAAGAGGTAACGCCGTTAACGCCGGTGCGCCCAATGTGGGCCGCCAGCGAAGTGCTGCAGGGCCTGGGGGCCCGCACCTTGCCCAAATCCAATAAAATTGCGCGGCGCGGTGCCGGGCATCAGCGCAATCGCGGCTACAAAAACCCGCCCTCAGAATCCTGATCTGGTATCCTCTGCGGTTTTAGCAGAGAGAACGCCAGTTTGAAAAAGGTCGAGCTATTCACCGACGGCGCCTGCAAAGGCAATCCCGGCCCCGGCGGCTGGGGCGTGTTACTGCGCTACGGCGATAAAGAGAAATCCCTGTGCGGCGGCGAAGCCCATACCACCAATAACCGCATGGAGCTGATGGCGGCCATCGAAGGCTTGCGCCACCTGACCGAGCCCTGCGAGGTCGTGCTGACCACCGATTCGCAATATGTGCGTCAGGGGATTACCAGCTGGATGGCCAAGTGGAAGCGCAATGGATGGAAAACCGCCAGCCGGCAGCCTGTAAAAAATGAAGACTTGTGGCGCGCGCTCGACGAACAGGCCGGTCGCCATACCATCACCTGGGCCTGGGTAAAGGGGCACTCAGGGCATCGCGAAAACGAGATTGCCGATGAGCTGGCCAACCTAGGCATTGAACAAATCAGTCGCTGACGCCTTTTGTATGCGTTAGTAGAGTTTTAGTCTGCACAAAAAGTATTGTTATGCGCCAAATTGTACTGGATACAGAAACCACGGGTATCGATCCCAATCAAGGGCACCGGATTATTGAAATTGGCTGTGTCGAAATGGTCAATCGCAAACTCACCGGTCGCCACTACCACCAATACATCAACCCCAATCGCGAAGTAGAGCAGGGCGCCATTGATGTGCACGGTATTACCAACGAGTTTCTCGCCGACAAGCCGCTGTTTCGCGCGGTGGCCGATGACTTTTTAGCCTTTGTGGACGGCGCCGAGCTGGTCATTCACAACGCGCCCTTTGATGTGGGATTTATCAATCACGAGTTTCGTTTGCTGGCCGACGGCAAACAAAATATCGAACACTATTGCGGCATACTCGATACCCTGGCATTGGCCAGAGCCAAGCACCCAGGCCAGAAAAACAATCTGGATGCCCTGTGTAAACGCTATGGCGTAGATAACTCTCAGCGCGATCTGCACGGCGCACTGCTCGACGCCGAAATTTTGGCCGACGTCTACTTGTTAATGACCGGTGGTCAAGAGGCTTTGTCGTTCGCCAGCGCGAGTGAGCAGAAGTCGTCCGGTGGCAGCCAGGGGATTCGTCGCCTGGACAGCCAGCGGACGCCCTTGCCCGTGATTGCCGCTGCCGCAGACGAACTAGCAGCGCACCAGCAAAAGCTGGAAAAGTTGCAGAAAATCAGCGGGCAGTGCCTGTGGTTGCAATCCGGTGACTGACGGCTTTTCCTGGGTGGCCCAAGAGGCCGCCTTTGTTGTGGTTGATAAGCAACCTGGCATCGACTTTCATACCGACAACGGCGTGCCCGGCCTGGCGGCTAGGGTGGGTGCCGCCTTAGGTGAACCCCTGTGGCCCGTACATCGATTGGATAAAATGACCTCGGGATTGGTGTTGTTAGCGCGCTCGGTGGCGGCGGCAGGTCAGCTAAGTGAACTTTTTGCCCGCCGCCAAATGCATAAATTCTACCTGGCTATCGGGCAGGGAAAACCAAAAAAAAAGCAGGGCTTGATCCTCGGCGACATGGTTCGCAGTCGTCGCAAAAGCTGGAAGCTTTTGGCCTCTGCCGACAATCCCGCTGTCACTCAATTTTTTTCGCAAGGGTTGGGGGCGGGGCGGCGCTTGTATCTACTGAAGCCACATACCGGCAAAACACACCAGTTGCGGGTGGCCTTGAAAAGTTTAGGTTCCCCGGTGCTAGGCGATGATGTGTACGGTGGCGGGCCGGCAGACCGCGGTTATCTGCACGCGTTTCAGTTAAATTTTACTCTGGCGGGCAGGGCGTGGTCCTTTTCTGTGCAGCCTTCGGTGGGCGAGCATTTTCTCGCGCCAGCCGCACAAGATGCTCTGGCTCACTACCACACACCCGGTGCCCTGGCGTGGCCACAGTTACCGCAACACATTGACGGCGCACGTTTATGAAGTTGATTTTTCCTCTGCTATTGTCGGCGATGCTACTGGCGGCCTGCGAGCCTCGGTCGCCGAATTTACCGGCCGACGGCATCGAGTTGGTGGCGCAAACCTGCTGGTTCAGTGCGGAAGTACCCGCCGATTGCTATCACCTAAATGTGACTGAGGTAGGGCAACAGTTTCAATTGCCCGTGGTGGTGTTGCGCGCAACACAGCCGGCGCAATCGGCTGTGTTGTATTTGTCGGGTGGCCCCGGTGGCAGCGCCTTTTTATCGGCCGAGGATATGATTTATTGGCAGGCGCAATACCAGCGTATGGCACTTGATGCCGACTTAGTGTTGGTAGATCGGCGGGGCACCGGGCTTGCACAACCGCAATTGCAGTGCGACGTGTTTCGGCGACAGTACCGGCGCGCGCTAGCGAAAAATTTACCCGCGCACCGCGAAAATGATTTGATTTTTCAGGCGATGACGGCCTGTTTTGATCAGCACCTAAGCCCGCAGCCAGAGGTCGAACGCATTGCCGTGTCGGCGCTGGGTACGGCAGCAGACACCCGCGACATGCTCACCTTGATGGACGCCTTACCCTATGCACAGTGGCATGTGTGGGGTGTGTCGTACGGAACGCGCCTGGCACTGTCAGTGGCTGCCCAGCGACCACTCACCTCGCTGGTGCTGGATTCCATTTATCCGCCGGGGCGAGGGCAAAGCGAGGAGTGGCCGGCGCTGATGAACAGTGCCATGCAGCGCTTTTTTTCCTGGTGCGATCGCCACCAATGCGCCCGCGAACTGCCCGTCGCCATTGCTCAGAGCGCGAATAGCGAACAGAATTTTCAGCAGGTGCTTTCGGCTCTGGATAGCCGGCCTGTGATTTTGTCGTTGCCCAGTTGGTATGGCGAGGCACCCTATACGCTAACGGTCAACGGGCAGCGCTTTTTACAGATTGTTTTCAGTGCAATTTACGACCAGTACCTGTGGCCGGATATTGGTCAGGCGCTACAGGAATTGCCCGTGCGCAATGAAACGGCGTTGCGTACACTGGCTGAAAACTTTATCAACAATGCCTTTGATCCGCTGTTTTCCGAATTGGTATTTTATGCCGCCGAGTGCAAAGACAATGCGCCGTCTGCGTCGGAGGCCGTGCAATCGGCGTTGGCGCAGAGTCCGCATTACCGGCGTTACCTGGAAGGGCAAATGCAGTGGGATGTCTGTGGTGCGGAGCTTTTTTCCGGGCTTCGTGGCGCCGAGCAATTGTCGCTCGATTTGCCGGCCACTGTGTCGGCGCCGGTGCTAATGCTTAGCGGTGCGCTAGATCCCATTACGCCCGTGGAGTGGGTGGTGCCGCTGCAGAATTCACTGCCGCTTTGGCAGGCGGCTCGCTTTGAGCAGGTGGGCCATGCGGTGGTTGCAAGCGATGTCTGCGCCGAACAATTATTGGCCAATTTTATACGCCGCCCCGAGCGAAAATTGCAGTTGTCGGGCGGTGCCTGTACGGCCGAGCGCATTGCCTTGCAGCACAGTGAACAGATCCAATAATTTGCCGTTTTTCGGTTGTTGTAATGGCGTAATTGTCGTTAGAATTGCCGCCTTTTTTCCGTTGTAGCAAGCATGAATCTCGTTGTAGCAATCAGAGCCCAAACATCTACCCTGGCCCGTCAGGCACTGGCGCCGCTGCGTGGTGAACTGGTAAAAAGTCGTCTCGAGGCGCAAGACCCTGCGCTGCGCAATCTGGTGGACGGCTTGTGTGCTCGGGGCTTGGCAAACGAGTTGGCCGGCGCATCGCTGCATTGGTTTTTGGTGGCTACTGAAGCCACTGTGCAGGCCTGGGGTGAGCAGCCGGGGGTGGCGGTGTGTTTCAGTGCTGATTGGCTGCGTCAGCAGGCGCTGCGTATTCGCTACCTCAAGGGCATTGCCTATTGCGATGCGGCGGCAGCCTGGGCCGACTATCTACCGTTTGAGGGGCAGCTTGCCACGGCGGTGCAAGAGGGCGAGGGAATTGATTGGACGGGGCAGCCGCTGCAGGCATCCCCTCCGATCAGCGAGCCTGATACGGCCTCGGGGGCGTTGGTGGAAGGGGCAGTGCGGCCCAAATTGCGAAAGCGCTCAGCCAAAGCGCGGCCTCAATCAGCCCCTGCTAGCCTGCCGCACCATTCGCCACCTCAAACCGCCGTGTTGCCTTGTTTTGACGAGAGTCCGCGCACAGAGCAAACTGCGGCGGTGGTGCCTAAATCCCGCTCAGCCAACAAGCGCGGCCGAGCGCGCCCGGCAGTGGATGAAGAGCAGTTAGACCTGTTTGTATAAGCCCCGCTATGCCTGGATGGCGGTGCTGATGGGCCGGCTGGTGGCGACGCAATTGCGTCCCAGGTGTTTGGCTTGATACAGCGCTTTGTCGGCTTGCTCGAAAAGCTGTTTGGCACTGGTTTCCGTTTGCCACTGCGCCAGTCCCAGGCTGGCGGTTACCTGCAGACGCTGATCGCCCTGTTGAATGTCCAGTTCGGCAATCGCTTCGCGCACGCGCTCCGCAATAATTTCTGCTCCCTCTAAATCTGTGTTGCTGAGCAGCACGGCAAATTCCTCACCGCCGTAGCGGAATGTCATATCGGTGGCGCGCGCCACCTGCATGATGGTTTGTGCCACTTCGTGGAGTACTTCATCGCCCACGGCGTGGCCGTAGCGATCGTTGATTTGCTTAAAGTAATCCAGGTCTACCATCATCAGCGACAGGCTTTGTCCGTAGCGCTGCGCCATCTGCAATTCGCGTCTGACGGCGGTGTCCATGGCAACCCGGTTGCCGGTGCCGGTGAGTGGGTCGTGCAGTGCGGCCTTGAGTGCATCCTGGTATTGCAGGGCGTTGCGCAGCGGGTAGATCAGCGTGCCGAGCAGCGATTCAATGCAGGCCATTTCGGCCTCGCTAAAACGCTTGGCGCGGTTAAAGCGAATTTCGCCCAGGTTGTCTCTGGGGGTAATTAGCCGGTAGTCGCAGTGGTGCAGGTTTTCTTTGCCCAGCGAGAGGTGGATACCGCGCGCCGGGTGCCGGTAATTCAGGCCGCCAATGGCGACCTGGCGATCCAGGTACTTAATGAAAATATCCAGCAGCGCCTGCAGGTCCAGCGTGGTTTGCAAGGCGTGGACCAATTTGTGGCGCAGCTCCGGATCGTCCTGAATGGCAATGCGGGTCAGCTTGCGCTTGTTGGCGGCACGGGTGTGCAGCTGCGTAACGTGATTGGGTTCCTGCATGGTGTACCCCTCGGGTGACTGTCGGCCTTGGCCGTGCAAGTGATCTGGCCCGTAGCTGTTTACGGTGCTGATAAGCAGGCTCAGCGAATTTCATGCCACTTTTTCTATCTATTTAAAACCATTTATAAAACAGTGACTTAGGCCGATTTTTTATACGCTTGTCGCTTTTTTGAACAAATTTTTGACGCTCTGCCGGCAATCTTTCCCGCGCAGCGGGGGTAAGCGGCGATTTATTGCCGCTTGAGAAACTGTATAAATATACAGTATTCTAACAGGCTCGTTCATCAATAATTGGTCCTGGAGGTGGGTATGGGTAGGGCTGTGCCGTTAGAGCAGCTGTTGAGCCAGCGCACCGATGTCTGGCGCGCGCGGTCTGCCATCCGCAGCCGGCCGGTGCTGACCACGGGGTTTCAGGCCCTGGATAGCCAGTTGCACGATGGTGGTTGGCCGTTGGGGGCCAGCACCGAGCTGTTAGCCAGCGGTTTGAACTGGCCGCTGTTAATGCCGGCGCTGGTGTCTCGCCTGCCGGGTTATGTGGTTTTGATAAACCCGCCGCTGATCCCCAGCGCCCGCTACCTCGCCGATCGAGGGGTGGCGCCGGAACAGCTGTTGGTCATGCGTGCGCTCAGCTTGCACGACAGTCTGTGGGCTGCAGATCAGGTCTTGCGCGCGGGTTGCTGCGCGCTGGTGTGCCAGTGGTTACCCGATCGCGGTGTCGGCGATCGGGATTTGCGCCAGCTGCAACAGGCCGCCAGCCGCGGCGACAGTTGGCATGTGTTGGTCAGATCGCCGGCGGCAGTCCAGCAGGCGGCGCCGGCGGCGCTGCGGCTCAGTGCCGAGCCGGTGGCCAAGGGGCTGGCCTTGACCATTGTTAAGCAGCGCGGGGGCTGGGCTGGGCAGCAGCTGGTATTGCCCCTGTGGCCAGCGCTGAGCGATCGGCAGCTGGCGCCTCTGGCAGATTGGCCGGTGCACCTGGAGCCATTGCCGCAATTGCCCCAGCGCGCCATGCCCGTGCGGCCGGCGGTGCTGGCCTCGCTGGTGAACGGTTAGTGTGATGGCGACTGCAACACCGCGTTGGCTGGATGGGGGCAAACGCTGGCTGTGCCTGTATTTTCCGGCCCTGGCAATAGATCACTGGCAGCGTCAGCAGGTAGAGCCTCCGGCGCTGGGCCTGTACGAGGGGCAGCAGCTGGTGCTGTGCTGTCCGCAGGCCCGGGCCGCCGGCATAGCGGCCGGTATGACCTTGGCCAGTGCCCGGGCACTGCTGCCCAGCATCACACTGCGTGCCCACGAGCCCGAGCAGGCGCAGGCGCTGTTGCAATCCCTGGCCCAATGGGCCTACGGCTTTACCCCCTTGGTCATGCCCGAGCCGCCGCGCCGGCTACTGCTAGAGATCTCGGGTAGCGAGCGTCTGTTTCGCGGTTTGCCCGCATTGCTGGCGCGCATAGAGGCCGAGTTGCAGGCCTGGGGTTGCACTGTCGCCCTGGGGGTTGCCCCCACGGCGGCGGCGGCGCGGGTGCTGGCGCAGGCGCTGTCGGAGACGGGTGAGCCGAGTCTGGCGCAGCAGATAGACGCGCTGGCCCAGGCGCGCTGGGGCGAGTGGGTGGCGGCGCAACCCCTGGCGCGGCTGGGCTTGCCCAAGGCGCAGGTGCAGCGCTTGGCGCGCGCGGGTTTTACCACTGTAAAACCCCTGCTGGCCGTGCCGCTTGCGAGCCTGGGGCGCCGGTTTGATAAAGCCTTAGTGCAGTTGCTGCAGCAGTTGCAGGGCGCGCTGCCCGAGCTGGCGCCCACCTTTGCACCCGCGCCCGAATTTGATCGCAGCTATGCCTTTATGTACGGCTTAACAAATGCAGCGCACCTGCAGCGTCCCATGGTGCAGCTGCTGGCAGAGCTGCGGCAATTTTTGCAGCAGCGGCAGCTGATTGCGCGCACGCTGTATTGGCGTTTTGTGGATGTGCACCGCGCCGTGCATAAGCTGCCGGTGTCGGTGCAGCGAGCGCATGCCGATACCGACGAATTCTTGCGACTTAGCCAACTAAAACTAGAGACCTTTGACGCTGCCGCGCCCATTGAAGTGGTGGCCTTGCAGGCCTTGGATTTAACGGCGGCGGCACCGGTGGCGGCCAGTTTATTTCGCGAGCTGCGCGATCGGGGCGACGACATGGCGCGCCTGATCGACCGCTTGTATCAACGCCTATCGCCCGATCAACTGTTCAGCTACCAGCTGTGTGACGAACATCTGCCCGAGCTGCAGCAGCGCGCGATGCGTGCGGGCGCGCGCCCGGCGCAGGTGGCGCCGGCCGGCGCTCCGTCGACCCTCTTGAGTCCCTGGCTTTACCCGGCGCCAGAGCCCTTAAGGGTGCGCGGCGACGCACTGTTGTGGCGGGGTGAACCTTTGGAGTTAGTGAGCCTGGCCGAGCGCATAGACAGCCACTGGTGGGCGCAGCGCGAGCGGCGGGACTATTTTATTGCGCGCGTTGGTTGCCGCTATCTGCGCGTGTTTTTTTGCCACCGTCGGCGGCAGTGGTTTGGGGCGGGTTGCTATGTTTGCTGAGCTGCACTGCGTGAGTAATTTTACGTTTTTACGCGGTGCATCGCGGCCAGAGGAGTTGGTGCAGCGGGCCCACGCCTTGGGCTACACAGCGCTGGCGATAACCGACGAGTGCTCGCTGGCCGGCGTTGTGAAAGCCCATGTGGCGGCCAGTGCCCTGGGCTTGCATCTGATTGTGGGCAGTGAATTTCAGCTCGCCGATCAGCAGGGCCAATTGGCAAATTGCAAGCTGGTGCTTTTGGCCAGTAACCGCACCGCTTACAGCGAAATTTCTGCGTTAATTACCCGGGCCCGGCGGCGTGCGGCAAAGGGCAGTTACCAATTGTTTGTGCAGGATCTGCAATTTGGCACACAGCAATGCCTGGCCATTTTCTTGCCCGAGCGCAGGCACACGGCGGATGAGCAGGCTGGCCAACTGGCATTGTTGCGCCGCTTTTTTAAGCGGCGCCTGTGGTTGGGGGTTGAGTTGCTGGGCGTTGGCGACGATCGCGAGCACTACTTGCAGTGTGTTGCCCTGGCGCAGGTGCAGGGCGTGAGCATGCTGGCCTGCAACGATGTGCACATGCATGCGTCCACCCGTAAACCCCTGCAGGATGTGTTAAGCGCCACCCGGCACAACTGCACGGTGATGGCCCTGGGCGCGCGCCGCCAGTCAAACGGCGAGCGCTATTTGCGGCCGCTGGAAAGATTGCAGGCAATTTACCCCGAAGCGCTGTTGCAGGAAAGTGTGCACCTGGCGGCGCTGTGTCAATTTTCCCTGACCGAGTTGCGCTACGAATACCCGCCCGAAGTGGTGCCCAAGGCAATGTCTGCAAGCGAGTACCTGGCCCAGTTAACCTATGAGGGTGCGCGCCGCCGCTGGCCGCAGGGCACGACACCGGCGATGGAAACACAGCTGGTCAAAGAGTTGGCACTCATTAAAGAGCTGGCCTACGAATACTATTTTTTAACCGTACACGACCTGGTGCGCTTTGCACGCAGCCGGAATATTTTGTGCCAGGGTCGCGGCTCAGCGGCTAACTCGGCGGTGTGCTATTGCCTGGGCATTACCGAGGTGGACCCCGCCCAAAGCGATTTATTGTTCGAGCGCTTTATTTCCAAAGAGCGCAACGAGCCGCCGGATATCGATGTGGATTTTGAACACGAGCGGCGCGAAGAAGTGATTCAATACATTTATCAAAAATACACCCGCGAGCGCGCCGCACTGGCCGCCACGGTTATCACCTATCGGCCGAAAAGCGCCGTGCGCGACGTGGGGCGGGCGCTGGGTTTGGATGCACAGCTGCTGGAAAAAATCAGCGCTAATCTCAGTTGGTGGGATAAACCCGCGCAGATACTGGCGCGTCTGCAAGAGGCGCAAGTGCCGGTGGACGGCCAGGTGATGCAGCAATGTGTGACCTTGGTGCACGAGATTCTGGGCTTTCCCCGGCATTTGTCGCAGCATGTGGGCGGTTTTTTAATTACTAAAAGCCCCATCAGCACCCTGGTGCCGGTGGAAAATGCCGCCATGGCCGAGCGCACGGTGATTCAGTGGGATAAAGAAGATATCGAAGCGCTGGGTTTGCTCAAGGTGGATGTACTGGCGCTGGGCATGCTCACCGCCATTCGCAAAACCTTGGCGTTAATTAACAGCTACCAAACGCCACCCATCAGCCTGAGTCAGATACCGCAAGAGGATCCAAAAACTTACGCCATGTTGTGCCGGGGCGACAGCGTGGGCGTATTTCAGGTGGAGTCGCGCGCGCAGATGGCCATGTTGCCGCGTTTAAAACCGCGCACCTTTTACGATTTGGTGATTGAGGTGGCCATCGTGCGGCCGGGCCCAATTCAGGGCGACATGGTGCACCCCTATCTGCGCCGTCGCAACGGCGAGGAGGCGGTGAGCTATCCCAACGACGCCATTAAGCAGGTGTTGGCGCGCACCCTGGGCGTGCCAATCTTTCAAGAGCAAGTGATCAAGCTGGCCATGGTGGCGGCGGGTTTTTCCGGGGGCGAGGCGGACCAGCTGCGGCGCGCCATGGCCAGCTGGGGGCGCAACGGCAACTTGTACGGCTTTCGCGATAAATTGATGGATGGCATGGCCGCGCGCGGGCACAGCCAAGAGTTTGCCGAGCGCTTGTTTAAACAGATGCAGGGCTTTGGCGAGTACGGCTTTCCCGAATCCCACGCCGCCAGTTTTGCGCTGCTGGTGTACGTTTCGGCCTGGCTTAAGTGCCATTATCCGGCGGCGTTTTATTGCGGCCTGCTCAACAGTTTGCCCATGGGGTTTTATTCGCCCTCGCAATTAGTACAGGATGCCCGCCGTCATCAAGTGGCCGTTTTGCCGTTGGATGTGCGCGCCAGCAGTTGGGATCACCAGCTGGAAAATCTACAGGCCGAGGCCGCCGTCGAGGCGCAGCCGGCGTTGCGCTTGGGTTTTCGTTTAGTTAAGGGCTTGCGCGCCGACACAGTGCAGCGCTGCGTTGATGCGCGCGCGTGCGCGCCCTTTGCCTCGCTCAAAGACCTGCAGCGGCGCGCGGGCTTGTCCACCGCCGAACTGGAACAGCTGGCGGCCTGCGGTGCGCTCAACGCCTTTCAGCCGGACCGCTATCGCGCCCAGTGGGCGGTGCTGGATTTGGCGCAGCCGCCGCTGTTCGATGGCCCCGTCAGCGACGAGGCAGCGCGCGCGCCAGGGGGCTCGCCAGTCGATACCGCGAAAAATAAAACCGCGGCGGAACAAGCCGCTGATGAACGGGCCCAACTGCCCAGCGCCAGCAGCTACGATACCCTGGTGCTCGACTACCAGACCCATACGCTCACCCTGGGCCAGCATCCCATCAGCCTGCTGCGCCAGCAGCCGCTGTTCAAAGGTTGTAAAAGTGCGCAGGAACTATTGGCTAGCAGGCATGGCCGTTTTGTACGCGCCGTGGGTTTGGTGACTGGGCGGCAGCGGCCGGGCACCGCCTCGGGCGTACTGTTCATGACCCTCGAAGACGAAACCGGCAACACCAATGTGGTGGTGTGGCAATCGCTACAGGAACGCTGCCGGCGCGCCATCCTCACCGGCAAGTTGCTGCTGGTCAAGGGGGTGGTGGAGCGCGAGGGCAGGGTGGTGCACCTGGTGGCCGGGCACATAGAAGACCACTCCGCATTAATGCCAGAGCTGTTACTTAGCTCCCGGGATTTTCATTAAATGGAAAATAGTTGCAGGCTGAGTGTTGGCCTAGCCGGTAACGCGCATAGCGGGTGGTTTGAAGCTGAGTATCAAAATGGCCAAATTAAGTGGCCTGTGCCGATCTTTACTCTTAGCCATAAAGTAGAGCGTTTGAAAATAGTAAGCCGCTGAATATTGTTGTTTGCATTAACAATTAAGAGATATGATTTCCCAGCTCTGCTTAAAATTCAGCCTGATAAAGAGGCCGCTGGTGATCCTGCCTTTGACGACCGAAATGCTATCGCATGACCCCACGAAAACGGATAATGATAAGGAAGCAAGCGCGAGTGTTAATTGTGATTTGGCGGCTAGCGGGTGGATTGTACTAAATAGCCTGAAGGTACATTAAAAGAACCATCGCGATCACGGTTTCAGCGCCCCAAAATAGCCTGTTTGGATAAATTATGACCATAGACCTCAGTTTTACCAAAGACCCCGCCTGGATAGAAGCGCGCACCCGTGTGTGGGAGCCCTGGGCTAAAGAGCTGAAAACAGACTTAAGGAAAAAAGAGTTGGAGCAGCTTAGGCACTATTTTTTTACCGGTGAGCGATTGCCTGAGTTGGAGCTCAGTGATTCAGCAAAAATGTCGTATTTTCCTCTCATGAATGCGGAGGGATGGAACTATGTATTTCAATATATGGCCCAAAACCCCTCAGTCCTATTTCACACAGAGTACTACCAGTCAATCAATGGAAAGTTTGATCGATTTGGAGATCTTGAAGCCAGTTTGCGATATTTTGATTATTTTCATGGGGATAGATCTTCGCGCGCTACAGGAAATGTTAAACCTTTCTGGCTGGATGGGTTTGAAGTTGACTTTAAAAGAAAAGTGAAGTCGATATTTGCTTGTGCCTCAAGATTTATTGGGTAGGGGGGTAGTGGATTAATCTTCCATAGGCGAGATTTGTTATTTAGCCTCCTTACTAAAATTGAACCTGATACGTTTCGTGATGGTGAGGGTATTTATATTCTACTTTCCGAAATAATGCGACAAATATTGAATTACCGTCCGAAAGTTGACGTGGGAGATGGGAAGTTGCAAAAAGCGTTGATGGCAGAGTTTAGAGATAAATTTGAGAGTCTCGATAAGCAATCATTAATAGGCTCGCGGTGGCAGGAAATTCAACAGGAGTCAAAAGGTGAATAAATGTCCGATTATAATTTAACGCTCTTCGTACATATCCCTTCGGCTATGCGAGATCAGTGGTCTGTATTGATTGAGGGGATGTGCAATGGTGAGCTCGGTGCTTACTTCGAGGAGCGCATCGCTGCTTTTGGCCCGGCTGCTGAATCGGCTGCTGAGATTATGCTGGATGATTGGGATGGCTATACCGGGCAGCCAAGTTTTAGCAACTTTAGAATGGACGGCAATTCCATTCGCTTCGACATATTTGACGGTGGCGCCATAAGTGAGCGTATCAATTCCCTTAAGCGCGTATTCGAGGTTTGCGGTGTAGAGGAGTTTGGCGTGCAAGGTGAGTTGCTTGAGGATTAACTGAGTAAAGTGGGGTCAAGTGGGGTCAGATGAAACTTACGGCGCTGTATTCATCATTGTTGGTGTCGGCTTTCTCGTTATAGATAAGATAAAGGGGTCGCCCATTAGCCTAGACAATACGGGCCATGATATCGCTGGCGATCTCTTCAACGGGTCAAGTGGGGTCAGATGAAACTTACGGCGCTGGGTCAAGTGGGGTCAGATGAAACTTACGGCGCTGTATTCATCATTGTTGATGTCGGCTTTCTCGTTATAGATAAAGATAGGTAGGACATCCACCGCAAAATCATTCGGAAAAGTTTCCATCGAATTAACGGGACATCCACACTAAGCCTTTATCGAATTAACGGGACATCCACACTAAGCCTTTCTAACCAATAGCCCTGTTTTTCTCAAACCTTCGATGCCCTAAACCGCTTTGAAAGTGGGGTCAGATGAAACTTACGGCGCTGTATTCATCATTGTTGATGTCATCTAATCTATAATCAAATCTATAATCAGTATAATCAGTATAATCAGGACATCCACAATATACACAATATAATATAATATAATCAGGACATCCAAAACAAAAAATCAATCGGAAAAGTGTCCATTATTTTGTTGCGAGATGAGTTTGAATCTTGGTGAGGTCTATCAATAAGAGTTTACGCGACAATAATCGACACTTGAGGCATTGGTGTGTCCTGCCGGTGGCAGTTAAAGAAATTAACAGCGGATGAGCGGTTTAACTCAGCAGTCGGCAGCTGCCCAGGCCTGGTGTACGTTGATAACCTAATTTTTCACAGGTTTGCTTGAGCTTGTACACCCCACCCACAAGGCCTTTGAACCGGCTTTCAAATTGCGTGGTGCTGTAGAGCCAGTGCTTTGGGTCTATAGCAAGTCGCTCCAGAATAGGGGGCAGTTCCGCCGAGATGGCCCCGCGTTTATTGGCGCGCACCTGTTTACCCGTCCAGTCCAGTAATTCTAAATAATCCGTTAGCCGAAAGGGCAGCCCGGCGGGCATGTCTTGCCTTGGATTACCGGCAAAGGGCCTAAGTGACTTGGCTTGTTGCTGTGTGTGGTTGGGGTTGTGGGCGCGCTTAGCTTTGTGAGTGCGTCGCTGTGCGCTGGTATAGGCGGATTCTTCTGGAGTTTTCGCCATCTTGGCGCGGATGGGATTGAGATCTACATAGGCCATGCAGGCGGCCAGGACTTTTTCGTCCAACAGGGCTTGGGATTTAAAGCGGCCCTCCCAAAAACGTCCGGTACACTGGTCTTCTGCATTGGCCTCGCGGGCGATGGGCTCGTTAATTTGGCGCATAAACCAGCTGATATCGGTTAGCCGACTGCGCCAGACTGACACGCAACTGTCTAATACCTCTTGCTCTGCACGCGCAAGCTGTTCACCTTTGATAAATAGTTGGCTAAAAAGGTTGCCTTTAAACAGCTGGTGCCAGCGTTGGATAACCTCCTCTGTGGTCCAGGCTTCAGATTGTGCTGTATCAATTTCCAATACCAGATGGTAGTGATTGGACATGATGGCATAGGCACAGACGTGAATGGCGAAGATCTGAGGCAGGGCCAGGATTTTGTCTTCTATCCACTGCCGCCGGTGTTCGAAGTTGTTGCCCTGTGTGTCAAGCCCGCACAGAAAACTACGGCGCACGCAGCGCGAGACAATGTGGTAGTAGGGGGTTGTGTCAGCATCAATGAGCTGTTTGCGCGGCTTTGTCATCCTTGATCACCGAAGGGTATTGCCAATTGACTGTAGTTATACTGCAATTGGTCTGTGTCGCCCAGCGTTAATTAGTATGATTCTTTGTGGGCTTGTTGGTTATATTGTATTAACGTGGCTGTCCCAGTTATATAATCCGGGTAATTAAATCACAGTGCGGGGGAGAATCATGGCGCAAAAATTACTGGTGGTTACGGGGGGCAGTAAGGGTATTGGTCGAGCTGTTATCGAACGCTTTTTATCGGATGGCTTTGCGGTGCTGAATATATCGCGCTCGCCCTGTACGCTGGCAGAGGTGACTAATCTCGCGCTGGATATGAGTGAGCTAAGCTGGGCCGAAAAAGCTAAAACCGAGTTGGGCCGTGCGGTAGCCCAGGCCTTTCCTGAGGGCAAGGGGCAGGTGGTATTGGTGCACAATGCGGCGGCAATGCAAAAAGACCGCGCTAGTGATGTGCACGCCGCTGAGTTTAGTCGCGTACTGCAATTAAATGTCATCGCGCCCAGCCAGCTGAATCAATTGCTGTTGCCCGCCATGGCGCCTGGTTCGGCCATTGTGTACGTGGGTTCAACTTTGAGTGAAAAAGCCGTCGCAAATACCTGCAGCTACGTAACCTCTAAGCACGCCCTGGTTGGTTTGATGCGTGCCACCTGTCAGGATTTAGCCGGTCAGGGTATTCATACCAATTGTGTCTGTCCAGGCTTTACCGACACTGAAATGCTGCGTGCCCACGTAGGTGGCGACCAGTCCATATTGGACAGCATTGCCAGTGGTGTTACCTTTAATCGGCTGATACAGGTTAAAGAAATGGCCAACGCAATTTACGCTGCGGCGACACAGCCGGTATTTAACGGCGCGGTACTACATGCCAATTTAGGGCAAGTGGAACGTTAATCAAAATTGCGCTAATGCATTACTTCGTTGTCAATGTGTAAATAACGACGGAGACGGTGCACTGCCACATAAAAGGGCAGGGTATCTGCCAGGGCAACTGCCATTTTAAAGAGGTAGTTGCTGCCCATGAGCACTAGCAGTTGTGCCAAGGTAATGGCGCCTGCAAAGTAGGCGGCACCAAAGGTGACGCTGATGACCATGAAGGAGTCGACACCCTGACTCACCAAGGTTGATAAGTTGTTGCGCAACCACAGATGTTTACCGCGAGTCAGGCGTTTCCAGAAATGGAATAGATACACGTCGCAGTACTGCGCTGCCATATAGGCTAGCATGGAGGCAACAACGGCCCCGGAGGTGCAGGCAAAGATTAATTGGTAGAGTTCGATGGTGCCCGCCACCAGCGTACCATCGGGCAGAATGACCTCGCTGGATAAATTCAGCGCCTGCCAGGGCGGCATTGTCTCTGGGCTTACCGAAGGCGCGAGGCTGCCAAGCCACAAAACTGCTATCACAAACAGATTCATGATAAGACCCACGGTAACCATAAAATTGGCCCGCTTTTTCCCATACAATTCGCTGACTAAATCGGTACACAAAAAGGTCAGTGGGTAGGGTAGAACGCCCACGGCCAGCGCCATGGGGCCCAATTGAATAAAACGCGTAATACCAATGACATTGAGCAGTGTCATGGCGCTTAAGAAAAAGCCCGCCAGTAGTAGAAAGACTTTTTCCCGGCGCCAGTTCAGCGCCGCTTGTGTAAGTTCAGCAGCCAATCAGCAATCCTCGCGCCATTGGCAAGAGCCCCATTGGCCCGGGCCCGATGAAACTTTCATTTCCACATGGGCAATGTCGTAGCGGCTGACGAAATCATCATCGTGTAAAAAGCGATCCAGCAGGTAGTCGGCAAAGGCCTCTACAGTGGTGTTGGGAATGGGTAGCAGCTTGCAGTCAGCTTTCAGAAAAAGCAGAGACTCGCCATTAAATTCGGCCCGGTAGTGGAGCCCCTGCTCGGCAATGGTCATATAGGGCGAATTGGCTGGCAGCAGGGTGTATTCATCCAGTTCATCACACAGTGCGCGCATTTTGTCTTTTAAAATCTTGTAGCTGAAAGCCAGCCCATTGCGATTTGCCGGCGAGCTGATGCTCATGGACACGCGAAAATTATGGCCGTGCAGCCGCTCTCGCTCCGTAGCAGAGAATATTGTGAAATGGGCTGCAGAGAACTTCATGTCCTCTTTATTGACTTCGATGGTGGTCAGGCTGCTCATCCAGATTCCGTTGGTTATAATTTGATCACGTGGGGCGTGGTTACTGGCATCAGTATAGGGTTGGGGGCGCGAAATTTGTACCCTGTTCCTTTGAACTGATCCTTAGACAGAGTATGCTGCCTAAATACGCGTAAAGGAGAGGATCAGATGAAGCATGTGGTCAACAGTCTGTTGCTGGTGAGTTGTTTTTTTGCGGTATCCGTCAGCCAGGTATTCGCGGAAACTGATTCGCCCCCTTATGCACAGACCATTGAAACCGGCGCCGTGGCCACGGTGCACCCGCTGGCGACGCAAGCGGGCGTGAATGCGTTGACTGCCGGTGGTAATGCCGTGGATGCGGCAATTGCCGCCGCCATTACGCTGGGTGTGGTGGATGGTCATAATTCGGGTATTGGCGGCGGTGCGTTTGTGTTAATTCGCACGGCTAAGGGCGAGCTTCTGGCGCTCGACGGTCGCGAAACCGCACCCATGGCTGCCCATCGCGACATGTACGTGATTGAAGGCGTTGCCGACACAACACTCAGCCAGATAGGGCCGTTGGCGGCCGGCGTGCCCGGCTCCATTGCGGCCTATGAGTTGGCGATAGAAAAGGCGGGTGCACTGAGCTATGCCAAGGCGCTGCTGCCTGCGGCAGAATTGGCCGAGCAGGGCTTTGCCATCGATGGGATTTTCGCCCAAAGGCTGGCGCGTTCGGCACCCAAATTAAGCCAATTCCCCGGCAGTGCTAAAGTGCTGCTCGATTCAGAAGGCAACCCCTGGCCCAAGGGCCACCGGCTGGTACAAGCCGAGCTAGCCAACACCTTGCGCGCGATCGCCGAAGAGGGCAGCAGTTATTTTTATAAAGGGCCCTTTGCAAAAGCGGTGGATGTGTGGATGGCCGCGAATGGCGGCATACTTACGGCCAAGGATTTTGAGCGCTATCAGGTGGTAGAGCGGGCACCGATTTTGATGCCCTATCGCGGCTATACGGTGGTGGGCTTCCCTCCGCCAAGCTCTGGCGGCGTGCACGCAGCGCAAATATTGGGCATGCTGGAACCCTTTGACTTAAAGGCGCTCAACGATGGCAATCGCTACCACGTAATAGGCGAAGCCATGAAGCTCGCCTTTGCCGATCGCGCCTACTGGCTGGGTGACCCGGCCTTTACCAAAGTACCCAAGGGCTTGATCAAGCACGACTATATTGCGCGTCAATCGGCGCGCATCAGTATGGATGCCGCGCTGGATGTGACGGGACCAGGGACGCCCGCGGATGTGGACATTGATTTGTTTGCCAAACATACCACTCACATTGCCGCGGCAGACAAATGGGGCAATTGGGTTGCTATTACCACCACGGTAAATACAGACTTTGGTTCAAAGGTCATCATTCCTGGCACCGGCGTGGTGATGAACAATCAGATGGATGACTTTTCTGCGCAGCCGGGTGTACCGAATATTTACGGCTTAGTGGGCACAGAGGCCAACAGTGTACAGCCCGGTAAGCGTCCTCTGTCGAGCATGACGCCCACCATTATTTTGAAAGATGGCGAGCCCGTGATGACCGTCGGCGCGGCAGGTGGGCCAACCATTATTACCCAGGTTGTGCAGGCGATTATTAATCATTTAGATTTGGGGATGCCGCTCGACGCCGCCCTGGCAAAGAGCCGGATTCACCAACAATGGCGACCCGATATGTTGTTTGTGGAAGCCAATATGCCCGCAGGGATTCGCCAAATACTGGTAAACAAAGGCCACGCCTTGAAGGAGATGGGCCCCTATGGTTCAACACAGGCCATAGTCAAAGTTGATGGAAAATTGATTGCCGTGGCTGAACCTCGTCTCAAGGCCCGCAATAAAGATTAGCGGCCGTGCACCGGTAGCCAATAGCGGGGCTGATCGAGCGGGGTGAGTATGGGAAGCGCCGGGTTGTGTAGACGAAACACGCGGCGCTGCTGTACATCAGCTTGCTTTAGGTAGTGAATCAAGCTTGGGTGACTTTCAAAGAGTGCGTCAAAACTGCCGTCGGTAATCATAGCCTCCAACCCCTGTTCTAACCGCCTTGCCAGGGCGGCATTGCCTGTCTGGACAAAAAAATACATAGGCGCTGGGTAAGACAACATCAAGTGCGGTTCCACCACCAGGCCCTCGTTGGCATGGGCCGCGAGTTCAACCCAGGCCTCATTAACGCCCCGTGGAAAATAATCAAAGCGACCACCCCGCAGCATGGAAAACAACAGTTCGTATTGCGTTGAGGTCAATACCTTTAGGCCGTTTGCGCGCAATATTTCGGTGTCTGGCCAGTGAGCGCCCTGGCCGGCAATCAATTGCCCCAGTTCTTCAAGCGTTTGGATATTTGCAAATTTAGCTTGTTGATCTTCGCGAATTAAAAACACGCGATGCCCCAGCAACCCTTTTAGTAGCGGTACCCGAATGGGCTGCATGGCAGCCTCTCGCTCTTTCGAGGTCATCGTCCAAATTACATCAACGGAATAGCCGCGTTGCAACTCGGAAATTAATCGCGCCTGGGTAAAATCTTCTTCAATGGGTTGCAGCTTGATTACTTCGTGGGGCGCTTTCGATCGCGCCAGCGCAAGCCGCAGTAATGTTGTCAGGTAGCTAGTGTGGCCCTTGCTGCTGAGCTCGTCTTTGGGAACGCGCACGGTAATCAGCTGTTGTGCCGCGGCCGTTTGTTCGGCGTGGGTTGGGCCTTCGGCTGTGGAAAACCCGCAACACAGGGTCAGAAATGCAAGGGCTACTAAACGCATAACAATCCAGTGGTTAAGAGGGTTATCGCTGCCATCAGTCTAGCAGTTAATTAGGCCGCAGGTGCGTTGTTCAGGGGGTGGCGGCCATGAGTTGTCGCCAGGCCAGGTCGCGCATGATTTCTTCGGAGCCACCGCCGATGGCGTTCACGCGCACTTCCCGGTAAATGCGCTCCGTGCGAGAACCGCGCAAATAGCCTGCGCCGCCCAGGATTTGCATGGCCTCGCGGGCACAGAACTCCAGAGTTTGGGTGGCTTGAACTTTCAGCAGCGCCACATCGGCGGGCTTGCTGGTATTTTGCATGATTTGCCAGATGCAGCTGTCCATATAACCGTGTGTGGCGTTAATGTGGCGCAGCATTTCCGCAAACTTATGGCCTATCACCTGATGCTTAATGAGCGGCTTGCCAAAGGTGGTGCGGTCGTTGGCCCATTGCCAGGCCTCTTCAAAACACACGCGCGCGGCTTCTAATGAACTGGCAGTGAGCGCGAGCCGCTCGTTGTTAAAATTGTGCACTATGGGCAAAAAACCCTGGTTCTCTTCGCCGATGCGCTGGCTTACCGGTACGCGCACATTGTCAAAATAAATTGTGGCCGTATCTGAACACCACCAGCCCTGTTTGCGCGCCAAGGGAGTGCGGCTCACCCCGGGCGCGTCGGCGGGTATCAACAGTAGCGATAAGCCGCCAAAACCCGGCTCGCCCGTGCGCACCGCCGTGGTGTACCAGTGGGCGCGCATGCCGCCGGTAATAAATGTTTTGCTGCCATTAACAATGTAGTGGTCGCCTTCGCGCTTTGCCTGGGTGCTGAGATTCGCCACGTCGGAGCCCCCACTTGGCTCGGTAACGGCCAAACTGATGTGTCGCTCGCCACTCAACACCTGCGGTACAACGGCGGCCTGTAGATCCGCCGAGCCGTAGTGGATCAGTGGGGGCAGGGCAATACCGTGTACTAATAGCGTCGCGTAGACGCCGCCGGCGCCACAGGCAGAAATTTCTTCGGCGGCCACAATCATGTGATTGAGGTCGGTGCCCTCGCAAACCCCACCGAGCGACTCGGGATAGCCAAGCTGTAACAAGCCAATATCTGCCGCCTGCTGCCAGAGGGATTCCGGTAGTTGGCCTGACTCTTCCCATTCGTCCACAAAGGGCGTTATGCGCTGTGCTACAAACTTGCGCACCGTGTCGCGCCAGGCTGTATGAGACGCTGTGATTTGGGGACTGGTAAAGCGAATGGCATCGCGTTGCAACATGGTGGCCTCTGAATGCAAATGTTAGTGGGTGGCGTTTTCACAGGCGCTAGTGTCGATGTGTACGAGCGGGTTGCCCTGGGCAACCTGGTCGCCAACGGCGCAGAGCAATGTAACTTGCCCGCTGCACTGGGCTTTGATGGGCAGTTCCATCTTCATGGCTTCAATGATCAGTAATGTGTCGCCTGCGTTTACTTGGCTGTTGTTCTCCGCGCGCACGGCCACTACCAGCCCGTTCATAGGTGCCTTGTGGTGACTGTCTGAACCGGCCGCAGAATTGCGTTGCAGGGCTGAAGTCCATTCTACGCGCCGGTGATCGCCGGCGAACTGCACCCACACAGCCTGCTCGCTGACTGCGACAAAGGCTTGGTATCGGCAGCCATTCAGGCGCACCTGCAGCTGCTGCCGATCGAGCTGAATGTCTGTGGCGATACACTCATCGCCAGCGGCTGTGCGAATGCGCAATTGCTGCTGCGCCCATTGGCGGGCATCAACCGTCAGCGTGTAGCTGTGGTCACCTAATTGCCAATATTGCCGCTTGGGATGACTGAGGTGCGATAGCCCTAGGGGCCAGGTAGCGCTTGTTGTTTGCGTCAAAAAGCGAGCGATAGCCGCCATCATCAGCGCCACCTGGGTTTCTTGGGCGGGCGCCTCAGCCAGCGCGTATCTGTTTAAAAAACCGGTGTCTGGCTGGCTTGCAAGAAAGGTTTCGTGCTTGGCAATGCGCCGTAAAAAACCCAGGTTGTGATTAATGCCCAACAGCGCTGTGTCGCTCAATTGCGCCTGCAGGCGTTGCAGGGCCTGGGCGCGGTCCTCGCCCCAAACAATAATTTTAGCCAACAATGGGTCGTACCAATTGCCAATAGTGGCACCGTTACTTAGCCAGTGGTCCACGCGCGCCTCTTCAATTGGGCTATGCCAGTGCTGTAGCTGGCCCGTTTGCGGCAGAAAATTTTGCGCTGGGTCTTCAGCGTATAGGCGTACTTCAATGGCGTGCCCGTGGGGATAAAGCTCGGACTGCGTTTTTGTCAGGGCCGCGCCTTCGGCGACGGTAATTTGCCAGGCAACCAAATCAACGCCAAACACTTGCTCGGTAACCGGGTGTTCCACTTGCAAGCGGGTATTCATTTCGAGGAAATAAAAGCCGTCGTCTTGCACTAAAAATTCCACGGTGCCGGCGCCGCGATAGTCGGCAGCCAGTGCCGCTTTTACCGCGGCACTGCCCAGGGCTTCGCGCAGGTCATCGTTCAGGCCAATGGCGGGCGCTTCTTCCACAATTTTTTGATGGCGGCGCTGTATCGAGCAATCGCGCTCGCCGATATGCACACACCGCTGATGGCTGTCGGCAAAAATTTGTACCTCGATGTGGCGCGGTTGCAGTAGCGCTTTTTCCAATAGCAGCTCGCCGTTGCCAAAGGCGCTTTGGGCTTCGCTGCGGGCACTGGCGACGGCATCCGGTAAGGCTTCGGCCGTGGTGACCAGACGCATGCCGCGGCCACCGCCGCCGTGGGCGGCTTTGACCATAACCGGGTAACCAATTTGCGCTGCCTGGGCAATAAACTGCGCATCGGATTGATCGCTGCCCGAATAGCCGGGCAGCACTGGCACGCCGGCCTCGATCATAATGTTTTTGGCCAGTCGCTTGTCGCCCATGGTGCGAATCGCGGTGGGAGAGGGGCCGATAAATGTTATGTTTTTATCGATCAGGGCTTGGGCAAAATCGGCGTTTTCCGACAGAAAACCATAACCTGGGTGTACTGCATCGGCGCCGTGTTTTAGTGCCGCTTGCACCAATACATCGATGTTGAGGTAAGATGCGCTGGCGGCAGCCGGCCCGATGGCAATAGCTTCATCGGCCAGCTGGGTATGCAGTGCGCTCGCATCTGCCTCGCTGTAGACTGCCAGGGTCACAATGCCCATTTTTTTAGCGGTTTTGATAATTCGGCAGGCAATTTCACCCCGGTTGGCAATCAGTAAACGACGAATTTTTTGGCTCATGCGGGTGTCTCCGGCGCGCGCTGCACCCAGTGGGGCAGGCGTTTTTCCATAAAGGCGCGGGTGCCCTCCGGGCCATCGCCAGCAGTAACCGCGTGACTAAAGGCCTCGGCGGCAGCGGCGAGCTGAGCGTTGCAGGCTGCTTCGTGCTGTGGATGAAAGCGCGATTGCAACAGCAGCAATTGTTTGGTGGTGCGCAGCGCGCTGGGCGAACAGTGATTAATCGCATTGATTTCAGCATCCAGCAGTGCTTGCAGTGCTTGTTCGCTGTCGGCCAGCTGATCGATCAGCCCCAGTTCCAGGGCTTGTGCTGCCGTTAACCGGCGCGCGGTAAGCGCGAGCTGTCGTGTTTTTTGAAGCCCAATGCGCTCGGCCACAAAGGGCGCGATTTGAGCCGGTGGCAAACCGAGGGAGGCTTCCGGCATGGCGAGCTTGGCATCGGTCTTGGCCAGGCAGATATCGGCCACCGCCGCCAAGCCCAGCCCACCGCCCATGACGCTGCCTTCAAGCAGCGCTAGCGTTGTGCAGGGCAATCGCAGGGTGTTCAGCAACAGCTGGCCGTATTGGTAATTGAGCTGGTAGAAGGCGCGCGTATCGCCCGCCTCAAAGTCCTTTGCCGCTTGCAGCATATCGGCCAGGTCGCCGCCGGCGCAAAAATGGCCGCCCGCACCTTGCAAAATCAATAGCCGAATGGCGCTGTTATCGCTTACCCAAGTCAACACTTTATTGATTTCTTCGAGCATTTTGGCGTTGATGGCGTTGCGAACCTGTGGGCGATTCAAAGTCAGCGTAACGCCCACCCGATTTGGCTTGACGGTCAATGTATCGAAGGCGCTAAAAGAAGACGGCAGCATGGTTTACACCTTGGGTTTTTTGGGCAGTATGCCCATCAGTTTGCAAATAATGCCCAGCATGACTTCATCCGCACCGCCGCCGATTGAGGTCAGGCGGAAGTCGCGGTAGAGGCGATTGATAAGCGTCGATTCAATAAAACCCATGCCGCCCCAGAATTGCAGGCATTTATCGGGCAGGGTGCGCGAGAGGCGCCCGGCCTTTAACTTCGCCATAGAGGCCAGTAACGTGGCGTCTTGGCCGGCCACATAATTTTCGGTGGCGCGATAAATTAATGCGCGCAGCGCTTCAATTTCTGTTTGCTGCTCCGCCAATTCAAAATGGATCACTTGATTGTGCAGCAAACTGTTGCCAAAGGCCTGGCGCTCGCGCGTGTAATCAATGGTGCTGTTGACGCACACTTCAAAGCCCTTAAGTGAGAGCGCTGCACCAAACAACCGCTCCTCTTGAAATTGCAGCATTTGATAGAGAAAACCGGCGCCCTCGTCGCCAATGCGATTACTTTGCGGTACCCGGACATTGTCGAAATACACAGGCGCGGTATCGGAGGCGCGCATGCCCATTTTTTCTAACTTTGGCCCCACGCTGACGCCGGGCAGATTGGCCGGTACGATAATCAACGATTTATTCTGGTGGGGTTTGTCCTCCGAGGTGTTGGCCAGCACACAGAAAAAATCCGCCTGGCAGGCGTTGGTGATCCACATCTTGCTGCCGTTGATGAGGTAGTCGTCGCCGCTTTTTTTTGCGTTGGTTTTAATGCTAGCCACGTCCGAGCCTGCATTGGGTTCGGATACCGCGATGGCGGCAATCATGTCGCCGCTGATGGCCGGATTTAAATACGCCTCGCGCAGTGCGGCGCTGCCAAACTGAGCCAGTGCCGGTGTCGCCATGGCCGTTTGCACACCAATTGCAAGGGGTACGCCACCGCAGTGGGCTGCGCCCAGCTCTTCGGCCAATACCATTTCGTAACTGAAATCCAGACCCATGCCGCCGTTGGCTTCGGGCTTGCTAATGCCGAGTAGGCCGAGCTTGGCCAGCGCTTTTAAAATCTCGCCCATGGGAAACTGGCCGGCCTTCTCCC
Source organism: Simiduia sp. (assembly GCF_058345725.1). Classification (NCBI taxonomy): domain Bacteria; kingdom Pseudomonadati; phylum Pseudomonadota; class Gammaproteobacteria; order Cellvibrionales; family Cellvibrionaceae; genus Simiduia; species Simiduia sp. Next base: position 42,689 of record NZ_JBTUOC010000082.1, read on the forward strand.
AGTCGTCGACATGGGGGTTGAGTTGTTCCTTTACAAAGCGCGCAATGCTGTCGCGCGTGGCTTGGTGTTGCTCGGAAAACTGCATGGCGATTCTCTGCGGTTAGGTTAGAAACGGGCAACCCCAAAATGGTTGGGGGCTGGTTGAAAGGCGTCGCTGGCGGCTGCGGTATTCAGCAGCAGTCCTAGCAGGTCTCGGGTGTCGCGCGGGTCGATGATACCGTCGTCCCACAGTCGTGCAGTGCAGGCCAGGGCGGTGGAGGCCGCGTCCACAAACTCGGCGGTGTCTTGCTCGAGTTTGTCGAGCATGGCCGGGTCGGCCGAGGCCATTTTTGCCTCGGTGACAATGCGCAATACTTTGCCCGCCTGCGCGCCGCCCATAACCGATGTGCGACTGTTGGGCCAGGCAAAAATAAAGCGCGGATCGAAACCGCGACCGCACATGGCGTAATTGCCGGCGCCGTAGGAACCGCCCATAACAATGCTGAATTTGGGCACGCTGGCATTGGCCACGGCTTGAATCATTTTGGAGCCGTGCTTGATAATGCCGGATTGCTCTGCATCGGTGCCCACCATAAAGCCGGTGGTGTTGTGGAGAAATAGCAGCGGCGTGCGACTTTGTTCACACAGCTGAATAAATTGCGCCGCTTTATTGGCGCCTTTGGCGGTGATTGGGCCGTTGTTTGTGATGATGCCCACCGGCAAGCCGTGAATGCGGCTGTGGCCGCACAGGGTTTGTTGGTCGAAGGCGCCTTTAAATTCTAAAAACTCTGAGCCATCCACCAGCCGGGCGATGACTTCGCGCGCATCGAAGGGGGTTTTTGTATTGGCCGGAATTACGCCAAGCAGGCTGTCCGTACTGTACTTGGGCGGTGACGATGGGCGCAGCGCTGGCAGTGTGTACCAATTTAATTGCGCCACCAGTTCGCGCGCCAGCGCGATGCCTTGGGCATCGTCATCGGCGAGGTAGTCGCCCGTGCCAGTGATTTCGCCGTGCACCTGGGTGCCGCCCAGGGATTCGTCGGTGGCAATTTCACCGGTGGCGGCTTTCAGCAAGGGTGGGCCCGCCAGGTACATAGTTGCCTGGTTGCGCACCAGAATGACATAGTCGCTCAGGCCCGGTTGGTAAGCACCGCCGGCGGTGGCGCTGCCGTGCACTACGGTAATTTGTGGAATCCCTTGCGCGGACATGCGCGCTTGATTGGCAAAGCCGCGGCCACCGGGCGCAAAAATTTCATTGGCATACATTAAATTGGCGCCGCCACTTTGCGCCAGCGTCACAAAGGGCAGTTTATTTTCCATGGCAATGTGCTGTAGACGCAGCGCTTTTTCCATGCCCGCCGGCGAAATGGTGCCGCCTTTTACCGCGTAGTTATCCACCCGCACCATGCACAGGGTTCCGGCAATAAAACCCAGCCCGCCAATGCAGCCGCCGCCGGCGCCCGTGCCATCTTTGTCGTCGTACATTTTGTAGCCGGCCAAGCTGCCAATTTCCACAAAGGGGCTGCCGTCGTCGAGCAGCAGAGCAAGGCGATCGTGGGGCAGCAACATGCCGCGCTTGGCATATTTTTCGCGTTTTGCTTCGGCGGCTTCACGCAGTGCCCGGGTCAGGGCGTTGACCTCATTTAGCTGCGCACGCAGGTGGGTGTCATTGTCGCGCCACTCGGCGCTGTTGGTTTGCAGTGAACTGTGCAGGGCGGGCATTCAGGCGTCCTCTGGGTCGTCGCGCAACATGGCCGGCAGTTCGGCGCGGTGAAAACCGTTGTAGGGATGGCTGTTTACCGCCGCTCCTTGGGGCAGGGGCCAAATGGCCGGCGCAGACCCCATGGATGAGCCGCCATCGATACGCAGTGTGTGGCCGTTGATAAAGGCCGCGCCGGGGCTGAGCAAAAAGCAAATGGCCGCGCTGATCTCGGCTTCAAAAGCCAGGCGCTTAAGTGGGACGTGATCTTTCACGCCTTTGATAAGTGATTGGAAGTGCGGGTCATAGGTGTCGAAGCCGCTAGAGGCCACCCAGCCGGGCGCCACGGCGTTGACCCGCACACCAAAATAACCCCATTCCCAGGCGCAGGTTTTGGTGAGATTTTCCATGCCGGCGCGCGCGGCCCCCGAGTGGCCCATGGAGGGCATGCCGTTGAGGTTGTCGGCAGTAATGTTGACAATGGCGCCGCCATGCTTTTGCATGCTGTGTTTGTACACTTCGCGCGCCATTAAAAAGCCGCCCAGCAGGTTAGATTTAACCACTGCTTCGAAGCCTTTAGCGGAAATCATTTCGAGCGGTGCCGGAAACTGGCCGCCGGCGTTGTTGACCAAGCCGTGAATGACCGGGTGCTGCTGGGTCAGAGATTCAATGGCCTGGACCACGGCCACTTCATCGCGAATGTCAAAACAGCAGTTGCTGACTTGGCCGCCGTCCGCGCGAATTTCCTGGCATACTTTGTCCAGTTTTTCCTGCTTGCGACCGGTGATAATTACCGTCGCGCCCAGTGCCGCCAGTTCGTGCGCGGTGCAGCGACCAATACCGCTACCGCCGCCGGTCACAATGATGACTTGACCGTTAAACAACCCGGGTTTAAGTACAGATTGATACATAGTGGGTCCTAGAGAAATAGTTCGCGGGCTTGGGCGGGGGTGGCAATGGTGCGCCCGGCGTCTTCTGCCAAACTGACCAGTGCCTGGATTAATTCGCCGTTGTGTTTTGCACGCTCGCCGTTGGGTAGGTAAAAGGTGTCTTCCAAACCGGTGCGCAGGTGGCCGCCCAGTTCCGCCGCTTTTTGGTGTACTGGCCAAATATCCTGGCGCCCGATCAGGGTGGTTTGCCAGGGGTTATCGCCCGGCAGGTATTTCAGCAGCAGGGCCAGTAAATTGGCATCGGCCGGCATGCCGGAATCGACGCCCATGACAAAGTTAAAGCTCGCGCGCCCAATCATGCCCACCTGCTGAAACATCGCCACCGAGCGCACGATGCCCACGTCAAAACACTCAAATTCCGGCCGGGTGCCGGTTTCGCGCATAACGCTTAACAGTTCTTCAATTTTTTCTACCGTGTTTTCAAACAGCATCGGTGGCCAGGCCCAGTTGCCATCGCGTTTAACCTTTAAATAATTCAGGCTGCCGGCATTGCAGGCGCCGATTTCGGGTGTGCAGCGGCGCAGGCAATCGATGGGGCCTTGTTGCTGCCGGCCTATGGTGCCTGTGGAAAAATTCAGCAGCACACCGGGGCAAGCCGTGCGGATGGCGTCGGCGATGTCGGCGGCCACCTGGGGTTCCCAGCTGGGCAGGTGACCTTGGTTGGCTTCCTGGCGGCGAAAGTGAACATGCATGACCGAGGC
>NZ_JBTUOC010000083.1:0-8639 GCF_058345725.1 Simiduia sp.
GCAGCACGCCCACGGGCAAACCCTTCACCAAGGACATCGCCTACATGAAAGGCTTTGTGCAAACCTTTAATTTCATGCGCCTGGCGGTGGCGCAGGGCAAGCTCGACAAATTGCCGCTGTTGTTTGTGGGCAAAATTCAGCTCGAGGATGTGCCCACCATCGATCAACTGATGCAGGAGGGCATCGTCTTGCCCCCTAAATTTGTACCGCCACATTTTGCCGACTTGAAAGGCCTGGCGGCGTGGCTGAGCTTCAGCCGCTTTATTGCGGCGCTGAATTTTCAACAACTGGAATCCGATTACGCATCCCTGTTATCGTGAAGCGAGAAGCAACCCGTGCAGAAATAAACGCCCCACCCCTTGCCAAGCATTCCGGCTACAAATAGAATTATCTGCACTTTAAGCACAACAAAACCGCAGAATCTGCGGTTTTTTATTTAAAGCCTTTTAATTACAAGGATTTAGGCGCCATGAGCACACCGGCATTAATGAATAACTACGGCGAGCGCACCCTCACCATCGTCAAGGGCCAGGGTTCACATGTCTGGGACGACCAGGGCAACCGCTATCTAGACGCCATTGCAGGCATTGCCGTGTGTGGGCTGGGCCACTGCCACCCCGCAATCACCGAGGCCATTGCCACCCAGGCGGGCACACTGGTACACACCTCGAACCTCTACAACATTCAGCCACAAGAAGCCCTGGCCGAAAAGCTGGTGGCAGTCTCGGGCATGGACAAGGTCTTTTTCAGCAACTCGGGCACCGAGGCCAACGAGGCGGCCATTAAGCTGGCGCGCAAATGGGGCAACGACCAGGGCAAAACCCTGCCCACCATCGTGGTCATGGAGCACAGCTTTCACGGTCGCACCCTGGGCGCACTGTCGGCCACCGGCAACAGCAAAGTGCAGGCGGGCTTTGCACCGCTGGTGGACGGCTTTGTGCGGGTGCCCTACGACGATGCAGACGCCGTGGCCGCACTGGCCGGCAACGATCAGATTGTGGCGGTGCTGGTAGAGCCCGTGCAGGGTGAAGGCGGCGTGCACGTACCCGCGCCCGACTACTTGAACAAATTGCGCGGCCTGTGCGACGAGCACGGCTGGCTGCTGATGCTGGATGAAATTCAAACCGGCAATGGCCGCACCGGCCAATTCTTTGCCTACCAGCACAACGACATACTGCCCGACGTGGTCACCACCGCCAAAGGCCTGGGCAACGGCTTCCCCATTGGCGCCTGCCTGGCCCGCGGCGACGCCGCCAACGTACTGCAACCCGGCAACCACGGCACCACCTTTGGCGGCAATCCGCTGGCCTGCGCCGCGGCCCTGGCGGTGGTTGATACCTTGGCCACCGAAGGCTGTATTACCTTAGCCGCCAACCGGGGCCAAGAATTATTGCAGCGCCTGACCGCGGCCCTGGGCGACCTGCCCCAGGTCGTCGATATTCGCGGCCTGGGCCTGATGGTGGGCATCGAGTTAAACGCGCCCTGCGCTGAGCTGGTCGCCCGCGCCCGCGCGCGCGGCCTGCTGATCAATGTCACCGCCGGCAATACCCTGCGCTTGCTGCCCACGCTGAACATTAACGACGACGACTTTACCGCCCTGTGCGAGGGCGTGATCGAACTGGTGCGCGACTTTAACGGCCACTAATCGCACGGCGCGCAGGTAAGGGCCCGCAGAGGCCCCCTGCATTACCCGCTCCTAGAGAGTCACACTATTTACTAGAAACTAAGACCATGACCGTAAGACACTTTTTATCCCTAGACGACCTCAGTACCGACGAACTCAATCAGGTGATTGCGCACGCCAGCCAACTGCGCCAGCAACACCGCGCCGGCGAGGGCCCTCGCCCGCTGGTGGGCAAGGTGCTGGGCATGATTTTTGAGAAATCCTCCACCCGCACCCGGGTTTCCTTTGAGGCCGGCATGAGCCAGTTGGGTGGCAGCGCGATCTTTTTGTCCCCGCGCGACACCCAGCTCGGGCGCGGCGAACCTGTGGAGGATACGGCGCGGGTGCTGTCGCGCATGGTCGATATCATCATGGTGCGCACCTTCTCCCACGCTGGCCTAGAGCGCTTTGCAGACTACGCCTCGGTGCCGGTGATCAACGCCCTGACCGATAAACTGCACCCCTGCCAACTGCTGGCCGATGTGCAGACCTTTACCGAACATCGCGGCCCCATCGCCGGCAAAACCGTGGCCTGGGTGGGCGATGGCAACAACATGTGCCAGTCCTACATCAATGCCGCCGTCAAATTTGGCTTTATGCTGCACATTGCCTGCCCCAAGGGCTACGAGCCCTGCCCCGAGATTATGGCCAGCGCGGGCGATCAGGTGCGCCTGTTTCACGACGCGGGCCAGGCCGTTGCCGGCGCCCACATGGTGACCACCGATGTCTGGGCCTCGATGGGCCAGGAAGAAGAGCAGCAGCAGCGCGAGAAAGATTTTAAAGCCTTTAAAGTGGACCACAGCCTGATGGCGCAAGCCGCTGACGATGCCATCTTTTTGCACTGCCTGCCGGCGCACCGGGAGGAGGAAGTCTCGGCGGCGCTGCTGGAGGATGAAACCATCAGCAAAGTGTGGGATCAGGCCGAAAACCGCATGCACGCGCAAAAGGCCCTGATGCTGTTTTTACTGGGTCAGTCTTAAGGCGCGCGCCACAGCCATCAACACACCGGGCCGCCGCGCGGCCCGCTAGCGCCTTCTAGTCACTGGGCACAAGATACTCGCCTCCAGTGACTGGGCGACCGTTAGCCAGCGCCTGACTCGCTAGCCCCACACATAGCGCTCGCCCACAATCAACGCCCAGGTGAGCCCGGTAATCAACAGCATGGTAAACACCGCCGCCGAGCCCACATCTTTGGCTTTGCCCGACAGCACATGGTGTTCCAAACCCACCCGATCCACCACCGCCTCCAGGGCACTGTTTATCAGCTCAACCACCAACACCAACAACACTGTGACTATTAACAGCGCCTTTTCCACCGCCGGTAAATCCAGCCACAGCGCCAGCGGCACCAAGATCGCAGCCAGTACCGCCTCTTCGCGAAAGGCCGCCTCCGTCTTCCAGCTGGCCTTAAAACCCTGCCACGAATAGCGCGCCGCTTTCATCACGCGGCCCAGACCTTGCTGTGTAGCTTTCATACTGTCGTCCCGTCTAAATACTCTTGCCCCGGGGTGCTTCCGCCCGGTTCGCTGGGCGGCTATTGTGCCGCGCCGAGGCGGCCGCGCAAAGCCGAAATTCGCCCACCGATACCGGTGCTAATCCATAGAACGAAAAGGTATATGCAACCCCAAAGCCCACTAACGCCATGCCGACGCCTGCGCCGCCGGCACTGGCTGATTAGTGGTTACTGACATCGCCAATTACCCACACTTTATCCACAAGCTACCCCCAGCATGGTCAGCTTGCATTAACGCCCAAACCGCATTATCTTGTACCGCAATTCAGGCAAACCCCAATATATAGGGCTAAGTGACCCAAACGGCTTTGACACAGCCGGGCCCGTCACGTCAACCCCGGCGCGCGCATTTGCGCCCTATCGGGCCTGCCAACCAGCTGTTCGTGTGATGCAGTGCACCGGCAACGGGCGCCCTGCCCTCTGTGAGCAAACGGAATTCGAATAATCTTTGCCGCGCAGATGGACACGCACCGATTAACAAGGACCAGGCAATTTCATGGCAGTCGCAACACTGACCAAACTAGGCATTCCAGCGCAGCGCGCGCATCGCACTCACCGTGCCGGCCCTTGGGCCTGGCCTGCGGTTTAGCTGTGAATGAAGCCTACCAAAGGCCGGACGACAATCCGATGACAGTGGCGACAAGCCAAATAACAATGAATTCTGCGCCCAAGTGCGCAACCACACACTTAAACGCAACCTATTAACAGTCAACCGAATCGCGGAGACGTTCATGCACACCGAGACCGACACCAGTTCCACTCCCCAGGCCAAGGCACCCGCTGCCGGCAGTCAATCGACCGTCAGCGCCACCGCGCCCGGCAAGATCCGCGTGATCAAGCGCAACGGCACCGTGGTGCCCTTCGATCACTCAAAAATTGAAGTGGCGGTCACCAAGGCCTTTCTGGCCGTTGAAGGCGGCACGGCAGCGGCCTCCTCACGCATCCGCGAATCCGTAAAAAACCTGACCCAGATGGTGGCCGCAGTCTTCGCCCGCCGCATGCCCTCGGGCGGCACCATCCACATCGAAGAGATTCAAGACCAGGTTGAGCTGGCCTTAATGCGCTCGGGCGACCACAAGGTGGCGCGCGACTATGTGCTCTACCGCGAAGAGCACGCCCGCGCCCGCGCCGCCAAAAAGCCCGCCGGCGACGCCCCCACCGACCCGCAGTTCCCGCAAATTAACGTAACCCTGCCCGACGGCAGCAAAGCGCCGCTGGATTTAAACCGTATTCGCACCGTGGTGAGCGAAGCCTGCGCCGGCCTGAAAGACGTGAGCGATCAGGAAATCCTGAGCGAGGCCATGCGCAACCTGTACGACGGCGTGACCCTGGAAGACGTCAACACCTCACTGGTGATTACCGCGCGCACGCTGGTGGAAAAAGAGCCCAACTACACCTACGCCACCGCGCGCCTGCTGTGCGACAAACTGCGCGCCGAGGCCTTAAGCTTTTTGAACGTGGCGCCCTCGGCCACCCAGCACGACATGGAGCACCTCTACGCCGCAGCCCTGCCCGCCTACATCAAGCGCGGCATCGAGCTGGAGCTGATCAACCCGGAGCTGGCCACCTTTGACATAGACGCACTGGGCAAGGCCATCATCGCCGAGCGCGATTTGCAGTTCACCTACCTGGGCCTGCAAACCCTGTACGACCGCTACTTCATTCACTCCAATGGCACCCGCTTTGAACTGCCGCAGCTGTTTTTCATGCGCGTGGCCATGGGCCTGGCCATTGAAGAAGACAACAAAAACGAGCGCGCCATCGAGTTCTACCGCCTGTTGTCGTCCTTCGACTACATGAGCTCCACGCCCACGCTGTTTAACGCCGGCACCCTGCGCCCGCAGTTGTCGTCCTGTTACCTGACCACCATTCCCGACGACCTGCACGGCATTTACGGCGCCATTCAAGACAACGCCATGCTGTCTAAGTTTGCCGGCGGCCTGGGTAACGACTGGACGCCCGTGCGCTCACTGGGCGCCTACATCAAAGGCACCAACGGCAAATCCCAAGGCGTGGTGCCCTTCTTGAAAGTGGCCAACGACACCGCCGTGGCCGTAAACCAGGGCGGCAAGCGCAAGGGCGCCGTGTGTGCCTACCTGGAAACCTGGCACATGGACATCGAGGAATTCCTGGAGCTGCGCAAAAACACCGGCGACGATCGCCGCCGCACCCACGATATGAACACCGCCAACTGGGTGCCCGATCTGTTCATGAAGCGCGTGTTTGAAGACAAACACTGGACCCTGTTCTCGCCCAACGACGTGCCCGATTTGCACGACCTGTTCGGCCAGGCCTTCCAAGAGCGCTACGAGCACTACGAGCAACTGGCCGCCGAAGGCAAGCTGCGCCTGCACAAAACCGTGAAGGCCGCCGACCTGTGGCGCAAGATGCTGGGCATGCTGTTTGAAACCGGCCACCCCTGGATCACCTTTAAAGACGCCTGCAACCTGCGCAGCCCGCAGCAGCACGCCGGCGTGGTGCACTCCTCTAACCTGTGTACCGAAATTACCCTCAACACCAAAGCCAACGACGAAATCGCCGTGTGCAACCTGGGTTCTGTGAACCTCAAGCAGCACATTGTGAACGGCAAGCTGGACCAGGAAAAGCTGCGCGCCACCGTGCGCACCGCCGTGCGCATGCTGGATAACGTGATCGACATCAACTACTACAGCGTCGAGACCGCCAAGCAGTCCAACGCCCGCCACCGCCCCGTGGGCCTGGGCCTGATGGGCTTCCAGGACGCCCTGTACGAGCAGCGCATTCCCTACGGCAGCGACGCCGCCGTAGAATTTGCCGACACCTCCATGGAGGCCATCAGCTACTACGCCATCGAGGCCTCCAGCGAACTGGCCACCGAGCGCGGCCGCTACGCCAGCTTTGAAGGCTCGCTGTGGGATCAAGGCATACTGCCCATCGACTCCATCGAACTGCTGGCCAAAAACCGCGGCGAAAAATACATCGAAGTGGACCGTACACAGCGCCTGGACTGGGACAGCCTGCGCGCCAAAGTGCAAAAAGACGGCATGCGCAACTCCAACGTCATGGCCATTGCGCCCACGGCCACCATCGCCAACATCACCGGTGTGTCGCAGTCCATCGAGCCCACCTATCAAAACCTGTACGTGAAATCGAACCTGTCGGGCGAATTCACCGTGGTCAATCCCTACCTGGTACACGACCTGAAAGATCGCGGCCTGTGGGACAGCGTGATGGTTAACGACCTGAAATACTACGAGGGCTCGGTGCAGCAAATCGATCGCATCCCAGACGACTTGAAGCTGCTCTACTCCAACGCCTTCGAAGTGGAACCGCGCTGGATCGTGGACGCCGCCAGCCGCCGCCAGAAGTGGCTGGATCAAGCCCAAAGCTTGAACCTCTACATCGCCGGCGCCTCGGGCAAGAAACTGGATTTAACCTACCGCATGGCGTGGTTCCGTGGCTTAAAAACCACCTACTACCTGCGCGCCCTGGCCGCCACCTCCACCGAGAAATCCACGGTTTCTCAGGGTACGCTGAACAAAGTATCCTCTGGCGCAGCGCCAGCACCTGTGCAGGCTGCGCCGAGTGCGCCGGCGGAAGTGCCGAAGGCGTGTTCGTTGGATGATCCGGATTGTGAGGCTTGTCAGTAAGCTTTACCTGTTACAAAAAAGCCGCGCAATTGTGCGGCTTTTTTGCCTATAGGGATATAGGTACACCTGTGAGGCATGGATGCCGTTAAGGTGTTTGCTAAGTTCACTGCCTAGCAAAAAGTCTAAGTTACGCTAATCTGCTTTTTATGTTCGTTTTAATTATGGATGATTGGAATGGGATATCACTTCGCACGTTTTTTCTTGTCACTTTTTGCGTGGCCAAAAAGTAACCAAAAAGGCCACCCCGGCTACGCGCCCTATCGGGTTCGTTCACTCCAGCCAAATTAAGCAGGTCGCCGGCAACCCGCCATCCATGGCGGAGCGCCGCTCAAATGGCCATCCATGGCCATTTGCCCTACTTAATTTGGCTTCCGTTCACCGCTGCGCAAGGGGGTTGGGTGCCATGACTGAGCGATTGGTGGGTTGTCTTGGTGGTATAGAACTTCGCGGCGACCGAAATAGTATTGTTGTGACTTATAGACTTTATCGGAAAACTGTAGTGGCATAGTACGGATTGTGTATTTCTATTGGTTATATTCTACTAGAGTGGATGTCGCGGCATTACCGAATTTCATAAAAAATGAAACAGAAGCCAAATTTTCTCGGCTATCAAAATAATATAGATAGGATGCAATTAAAGCCATGCAGGAGGAGAAAAATAAAACAGCCAGGTTAGTGAAAAAAAATATCTCACTACTTGAAGATAGAGCTTTTCTATTGATAGCGTCAGGTGGTTTTTTAATAGTCTTTACTATATGGGTGTTAATACTTTCGTCTAATAATTTATGGCTTGACCTTTGTTTTAGCCGCGAGTGCCTAGCTAATGCTAAGGACCTTTTTTATATTCCATTCACACTATTTAGTATAACCATTGTAACACTTGGTTTTTATGCCGCTATAAACCGAAGCGTTCAGATGGCCAATGCTTACGAACTTTCAGAAAGTAAAGATAGTTTCGAGAAATACCTAAAGCATCGAGATTACGTTTTCGAAACTCTTCAATATTTAGAGGTTAAATTTGGGTTTAAACTCAAAGACAAAGAAGAGTTCTATAAAGAGGCCTTCCCAAAAAACTCTTTAGAGGGCATAGAGATAAAAACCGATTTAAATAACACTAGCCCGTATCATGCCCTTGGACAATATGCAAAAAAATATCCCGAAAATACACAAACAATAAAGCTGGATAAGGAACATCAACTTAATCTATTTAGCGAATTGATTCTTAATCATGAACAATACCTTCGTGATGCTGGGCTGACTTCTGAACGCTTCAGCAAGGCAATAAACGAACCAAAACCCAAGGAGATAATACCATCCTATGCAATTAACGATCTCCTAGAAGAGTTTCATTACTTGCAACTCTTTTTAGAAACACTTTATCTTAGAATCTGTGGAAATGCTGGCGGCTCTAACCACATACAATTTAGTTGCCGGAGGTTAATGGCACAGCTTGATCGGTTCGATGCAGAAGGGACTGTTGATACGGATAAGGAAACAGGAATTATATTTGAATAAAAATAATAAAAAATAAAAAGAAACAATTGGAGTCAAATAAGAATTTTGGCGCACAAAATTACACAAACTCTTATCTGACCCCAATTTATGATGAAGATAGGTATAATATGAATTGCCTCATAACTAAAGTGGTTTACTCAGTATGTAACAACTGGGGTTAACAACTGGGGTCAGATGAGAATTATGGCGCACAAAATTACATAAACTTTTATCTGACCATAATTATCTGTAGACCTTCAAAGCATGATGAATTTTAGTGAATACAACACACCCGCAAAGTTACTCGTACTACATTATGCAAACGAGCTAAATTGCGACA
>NZ_JBTUOC010000084.1:0-51703 GCF_058345725.1 Simiduia sp.
CATGACGATCCCTTTGCATTTTTGTTTTTGTACTTGCGGTACTCATCCCACAATTTTTCGCGCAGTTTAGGGTCTGTTTCGCGCAGTGCGGCCTCGCGAATCTGACGCGCTACCACATCGTCGTCGTCGCCCGATGGTATGTCAGGTGGTGGCGCGGCTGCGGCTACGGTGGTGTATTCGCCCTGGCGGGCCTGACCGCCAACAGGTTGGCTGCCGTTGCCGTTACCCTGGCCTTCGACGCCCTGTGGGCCCTGACCCGCGCCAGCACCCTGAGGGTCGTTGCCGTCGGCTAGGTCGCCCTCGTCAAAGATGGGCCCCTGGACTTGCGCCACTTTGTCTTCGCTGCCCTGCTGATTGCGGCGGTTGGCAATGTAGTCGCGTTCGCGCAGAATCATGCCATCGTAGCTGGCAATGGTGGATTCAAACTTGTCGTTGAGTTCTCCCGCGTTGGCACCGCCCGCCGGCTGCGCACCTTGGCCGGCTACCTGGCCCGCCGGTGGCAGACCCGGGCCCGAGGCTTGACCCCGGGCGCCGGCGGAGCCCTGGCTAGCCGCAGAGCCGGCGGTACCCGCACTCTGCGCTGCCGAACCACTCGGCGCTTGGCTGCCTCCGGTCTGCCCGCCGCTGGCTGATTGCGATCCACTGGCACTACTGCTCGATTGAGCGGCGTATTGTGCGCTGGCAGCGCTGCTTGCGGTGCTGGCAGAGGCACTGCTGGCGGCCGCTTCCTCCTCTGAAAAGTCTATGTCTTTCGCTTGACCTTGATCGCCAGTGGCGCTGTCCGCACTGGCTTGGGCAGCGTCTTGGGCACCAGCGGCGGCGTTTTCAGCCTGCGCCTCTGCGCTGGCGTCACCGCTGGCCTGTGCGCCTGAATTGGGCTGGGGTTGGCTGAAGACATCACTGCTTGCCTGGCCCTGTTGACCGCTGCTGGCCGACGGCGAGCCCTGGCTTTGGCTGTTTTTGCTTTGCTGTTGGCTGGGCGACGACTGACCTTTGCTGCTGGCCGTCGACTCGCTTTGCGATTGCTGTCGACCCGAAGACTGGCTGGCGGAGCTGGAGGCCGGCTTCTGGCTGCTGGAAGGGCTGGCCGGTGAAGGTGGCTGTTGTTGCTGCTGGCTTTGCTGTTGTTCTTGTTTGCAGCCGGCAAGCGCAAGTGCCGCGATCAGGGCTGCGGCGCTCATTAAGCATCTTTTCAGTGGGCGCTGGGTCATGATTGATTGTCCGAAAAGAGGTATCTGTGAGTGACATTTTTCGTGGTGACAGCTTCGCCATTTTCAAGGCGTGGACGAAATTTTGCCTGTTTTAATGTCCGGCGTACACGCGAGCGCATGCGGTTGTCCTCGACGGGAAAGGCGTCCACTATTTCTATGCGGGTGGCGCGTCCGTAAGCGTTGACATCAAACTGCGCGAGCACAAAGTTTTCCGTATTGATATCCGACTTGTGGCCGATGTCGATCAACGGCAGATCCGGCAGTGGTACAGGTTTGTTAAACAGCTCTTCAATTAACTTGGGGTCGGCCTCGCTGGCCACCAGCTTTTGATAGCTGTTTTGATATATTTCCATGGCTGAATGCCATTTGCCAAACAGTAAATGCCAATCTCCCAGGGCAACTTGTGCGCGCACCTCAGAGGTGGGCGGAGCATCTGGGTTGTTGCTGTACACGTCCACCATCCTGTTAATCGCCGAGCGACCGCTGTTATAACTGTTGATGATGTATTGCTGCAGCTTGGCCCGATCTTCTTCACTGGCGGGCATTGAACCATTAGACACCGACATTTTGTTTTGGTTCGCCGCTTGATAGGTGGCCAGAAAGTAATTGGAAGCGGCCAGGCCTTTAAGCGGGCCAATCATACGCAGATCATTCTTGCCGTAGGCATTGCTGACGATATCTGCGGCTATTTTATAGAGGTTGTGGGCGTTAATAAGGTGGTAAAACAGGCCGCCGCTAACGTTCAGCGCATAGGCGTTTAGGTGCCAATTGCTGAGTTTATTGATTATAGGCAGCATGCGCGGGTCGTCGGTGCCGTAATTGCGGCGGTGCAGCCAATAGAGGTATTGGTAGCGGTCGTTGGCATCTTCCCACTGCCCTAGGGCAATCTGGCTTTCGATAAGGTTTTCCAGCAGCGGCGCCTGGCCCATATCGTACAGGCCCAGATTGATGCGTTGCACGTGCATGGCGCGTTTAAACAGCTCTATGGCCTCTGCGTGATCGCCGGCCTCTTGAAAATGCTTGCCCAGACTGGCCAGGTGTTGTGAAAGTTGCAGGTCGTAGGCCCCGTACTCGGCTTCAATATCTTCGATAGCCGACAGATAGGCGCGTGCAGATGACTGTGGCGGTTTATCTGCGCGTTGAATCGGCGTGAGGTTGTCTTCGCCACTTTCGTCGGGAGAGATTAAATAGTCGGTGGCGGGCTCCTGCGCTGAAAGCGCCGGGCTCCACTGGCTGAACAGGCAGACGCAGAAACAGAGGAAATACTTTTTCACAGTTACGTCACTCATGTCAGTAAACGAGTCCTAGACCCTTTGTACAACACCGAGCGCAACCGGTTATGCCCGAGCCTGTTGAGCCCGAAGAGGGCCCGACAACCAACAGCTCAATCGGGGCGGTGCGCCTCGCTTGCTGTATACGGCATTGTGCCCAGTTGGGATGCAATCACATCCGATTCTCGCCTGATAGCGGCCAGATTTGCACAGAGCGGGCGTTTGCCGCAAGTGCCTCCCGTCGACCTTCCCTGTTGCAGATGCGGCACCTGACTTCAGTATAGTCAATCTGGGGCGCCCTCTGTGCGGGCCAATTGGCAAAATGGTGATAGCGCAACGGCGCCTTGAGGGGCCTTGCACCCTTAGGTCAGGCCCGCTGGGGCTTGGCGGCTGTCGGCCCATAACGCCATGGGGCTGGTTAGAGATACTGTTTATAAGCCGCTACCGCTCTATTCAAATTCAATTGTAGAGGCTGTTAGCGGCGGTTATTTTTTTGGATCTGTCGCGGCCGCTAAAGCGCTGTCATCGGCGATCAAGCCGGCGCCAATGTTACCGCCCGGTACCAGACTCATTTCGTGTACATCGTCGCGGGCGGCATAGGGGAATCGCGCCATGCGGTACAGGCCGTACAGTGTGATCAACAGTAAACTGGCAGCACAGCCCCAGAAAAAGCCTTTCGGTCCGAGGACGTCGAGCATTGGGGCGATCAACAGGGGGCCGAGTGAGGCGCCAACGCCACCTACCAATAGAATGGTGCTGCTGGCGGCCACAATTTTTTCCGGGCGCATGAAGTCGTTAACCAGCGCGGAGAATACTGCGTACAACGGCAGTGTAAAACCGCCAAATAATCCGATTAAGCAGAGCAGCATCAGCAGTGAGTGGTCGCCGTAAAGGCCGGTAAGTATGGCAAACAGCGCCGCTGTTGCCGTTAGTGTGGTGGCCACTGTGCGGCGGTTAAACGTGTCGGCCAGCAAGCCCAGCGGCCACTGCAGAATCAGCGCGCCGGCGACAATGGCGCCCATAATCCAGGCGACGCTTTCCGTGTCAAAGCCCACCAAAGTGGCGTATACCGGTGCCATACCAAATATCATGGCGCTGCACATCTGAATAAGGAATACGCCGGTCAAGCCAAAGGGCGCCCACTGAAACAGTTTCAATGGGCTAATGGTGGGGGCGGGCGTGATGGCGGGCGTCGGGGTTGCAGTCACCAAAATGGGAATGGCTGCGGCGCTCATTAGAATAGAGATCAGGCTAAACAGTTCAAAGCTGAGTGGGTCTGCCAGGTTCAGCAGAAACTGACCACCCAGTATGCCGCCCAACAGTGTCATCATATATAGGGATAAAATTTTGCCGCGGTTGGAGTCGTCAGCTGCCTGGTTAAGCCAGGACTCCGCCACCAGGTAGATGCCGCACATGGCGAAGCCTGTGATAAAACGCGTGGCTGCCCAGGCCCACGGATTGACGTACACAGAGTGCAGCAAGACACATAAAGACGACAGGGCGGTGAGTGCGCCAAAGGCCCGTACGTGTCCCACGCGGCGTATAACTTTTTGGCCGCGATGCGCCCCCAATAAAAAACCCAGGTAATAGGCCGACATGATCAGGCCGGTAAGTGCGGTGGGAAAGCCTTCTAGCGCGGCGCGCAGGCCGATTAATGTGCCCTGCGCACCCACGCACAAGCCGATTAATAACATCCCGAAAAATAGGGGCCAAATACTGGTTAATTTTTTGCGCACACGCGACTCCTGTTTACTGAGACGGCCAGTCTAACGACATCGGCACTGCATTGACAGTCAATGGCCTTGTTGGGCAGTGTAGGGTTGTTGGCGCCTTTGCGCGAAGTTTGTCGTTGACCTAGCGATTAACAGGATTGCCATGCGCGGGCGGTTTGGCGACGTTGATTGCCAAGTGCCGCTCAGTGCTGGCTGCAGGGCTGCAGTTTTTCGCGCGCTGGCACCAAGTATTTCGGACACCGTGCAGTGCGCTCGGTGTTTTTCATCCGTATCAGGGGCTATATATGGAAACGGCTGCGCAGGTATTAACTTTTTGGTTTGACGAGATTGAACCCAAACAGTGGTGGAAAAAAGATCCCGCTTTTGATCAGCTTATCGCAGCGCGGTTTGGCACTTTGCACGCACACGCAGTGGCCGGAGGCTGTCAAGCCTGGTTATCGGCGGCGGATACGAGTCTGGCTTTGGTATTGGTGTTAGATCAGTTTTCCCGCAACATATTTCGCGATCAGCCACGCGCCTTTGCCGCCGATGCCCAGGCGCTGGCTGTGGCCAGCGCGGCTATTGACAGCGGTTTTGATAAACAGTTGAGCAACACGCACAAGCAATTTTTATACATGCCGTTTATGCACAGTGAGAGTGCAGCCGTGCACGCGCGGGCCCTGGTGCTTTTTGAATCCTTGGATGGCGACGACAGTGCCGAGTTTGAGCGTCGACACAAGGCAATTATCGACCGCTTTGGCCGCTACCCGCACCGCAACAAAATTTTGGGGCGCGCTTCAACGCCCGAAGAAATTGCCTTTTTGCAGCAACCCGGCAGTAGTTTCTGATACTGAGTTTCGCTATTGATGGCGGCTCGCGTAGTCAGTGGCAGCCTTGGCAAAGGCGTGCCACATGGCCTGGTACATCGTGTTCTGCGTGGGCTTCCACTCTGGATGCCACTGCACGGCCAGTGCAAAGGCCGGTGCGGCTTGAACACTGAAGGCTTCGATCAATCCGTCGGGGCTGGTGCCTTCAATCTGCAAGCCCGCGCCCAGGGTTTTAATGCCCTGCCCATGAATCGAATTGACGCGCTGTACCGGGCCGTCGGTAATGCTTGCCAACAGGCCGTCCGGCGCTATGTGTAAGTCGTGGACGTCGGCGTAGAGCGCATCGGCCGGGGCGTCAAAATCGACGACCTGATTGTGTAGTGCCAGATCCGCTTCCAGGTGCAATTGTTGGTACAGGCTGCCACCGTAGGCGACGTTCATTTCCTGAAACCCCCGACAAATACCAAATAGCGGTATCCCCCGTGCAATGATGTGTTTGATCAAGGGTAGCACTGTGGCGTCGCGATTGGGGTCGTGGGGGCAGCCTGGGTAACTTTGTCCGCCCTGGTAGTGATGGGGTTCGATATTGGAGACGCCGCCGGTTAGCAGTACGCCATCTACCCGGTTTAGCAGGGTCTCGGTATCCAACTTGTCGCCCAGTGGCGGCAGTATCAGGGGCAGCGCGCCCATGAGATCCACGACCGGCGCAATATACTTTGCCATCACCTGGTAGTAGGTGGTGGTGTCTGCACCTTTGTGCTTGTCGAGCGTTTCAGCGGTAATAGCGATGACCGGGCGACCCATAGGAACCTCTAATAGACAGATGGGATGGCAATGGCTGCCAGTGTAAACCGAATTGGCAAAATTGCGCATAACCCAAGCTGGTGAGGGGCGCCCTCTGCCAATTGCTCGTGTAGAATGCGGTCAGCGCGCTATTAACCGCCTGACTAACAGGTTTTGGCGCGACCTTATTGCCAAAGCAGCCATTGCTCACCTGAGTCAGAGAGGACCCCGTGACCGCCGTTAGAGAGATTATTTTAAAGTTAAGTTGTGAAGACCAGCCCGGCATAGTGGCGAATGTAGCAGCATTGTTCGCGGCGCAGGGCTTTAACATTCGGGAATCGCACCAGTTTGAAGATGTAGAGAACCGGCGCTTTTTTATGCGCACGGTGTTGGACGCCACCGAGCAGTCCTTGACGCTTGATGAAGTCAAAGCAGCCTTTGTGCCCGTGGCCAAGCGCTACGGCATGGATTGGCAGCTAGTGGATGCCGATCGCAAGCTCAAGGTGCTGGTGGCGGTAAGCCAGTGGGGTCACTGCCTGCACAATTTACTCAGCGCCTGGAAGCAGGGCACCTTGCCTGTGGAAATCGTGGGGGTGGTGTCTAACCACGAAGTGATGCGCGAGCTGGTGGAGTGGTATCAGCTGCCGTTTCATCACCTGCCCATTAGCCGCGAAACGAAAGCGGAGCAAGAGTCGCGGTTGCTGGCATTGATGGAGCAGGGGGCCGCTGATTGCCTGGTGCTTGCACGCTACATGCAAATTCTGTCCGACAACCTGTGTCAGCAACTGGCCGGCCGGGCCATTAATATTCACCACTCTTTTCTGCCCGGCTTTAAAGGTGCTAGGCCCTACTACCAAGCCTTTGATCGCGGCGTAAAGTTGATTGGCGCCACGGCCCATTACGTGACTGCAGATTTGGATGAAGGCCCTATAATTGAGCAGGCTGTCGAGCGGGTTACACACGTCAATACGCCAGAAGAGCTGACGGAGATAGGCCGGGACATCGAGGCGGTAGTGCTAAACCGCGCCCTGCGCTGGCATGCTGAGCACCGGGTGCTGTTGAATGGCAATAAGACCGTCGTGTTTTCCCGCTAGCGCAGAATCTTCGCCCTGAGCCACCTGTGGCCGCAGGGTGGCTTGCGGGGGCGGGCGAGAAACATAACCTCTGCGCAGTCTGAGCGCTAAGCTGTTGTCATCTTTATATGACTCAGCGCAGGTGTTCTCAATGTCTTCTGTTCCCTCTTTGCCTATTAGCCAGGTGGCCCGTCGCTTAGACGGCGAAGCCAGCGAAGTCTGGGCCGTCCACGATCGGGCGCTGGCAATGCAAGCGCGCGGTGAAGATGTCATCTTGCTGTGTGTGGGTGATCCCGATTTCCCCACGCCAGAGCCCATTTTTTACCAGGCGCTGGCTGCCATGAAGCGCGATCGCACGCATTACTCCCCGGCCCAGGGTGAATTGGCGCTGCGCGAGGCGGTGGCCGAACTCGAAAGTAAAACCTCTCCACACCCCTGTAAACCGGAAGATATTGTCATTTTCCCCGGTGGAACCAATGCGTTGTACAGCGTGTTTAGTTGTATCTGTAACCCGGGCGATGAGGTGGTGGTGCCCGACCCCATGTACGTGGGTTACTGCGGCGTATTTGACGCTGTCGGTGTTAAAACCGTGCCGGTTGCTTTGAAGTCCGAGGCCAATTTTGCCCTGGATATGGCGGCCATGAAGGCCGCAATTACCGATAAAACCACGGCGGTGATTGTCAATACGCCGGGTAACCCCTGCGGCAATATGATCTCTCAGGAGGAGTTGGCGGAGCTGGCCGAGTACACGCGCGCACGCGGTGTGTGGCTGATCTCGGACGAGGTGTATTCCATGATCACCTTTAAACAACGCCACGTTAGCCTGCGCGCCGCCGCCGCCGAGCTGGACAATGTGATCATGGTAGATGGACTGTCCAAATCCCACGCCATGAGCGGGTGGCGAATTGGTTGGGTGGTGGCGCCGCAATCGCTGGTGCCGCATTTGACCAACCTGGCAGGTGCCAGTGTCTTTGGTTGCCCGCAATTTATTCAGGACGCGGCAGCCTTTGCTTTGCGTCACGACGATTATTATGTGGCGCAAATGCGCGACGAGTATAAAAAGCGCAGAGATTATCTGGTTGAGCGCATCAATGCCATGCCCGGCGTCAGTGCAGAGACACCAGATGCCGGCATGTTTGTCATGATGCGCACCTCCCAGGTGGCGTCTTCTGGCCAGGTCTTTGCCGAGCGGTTACTGGACGAGGCGGGTGTTTCCGTGGTGCCGGGTGCGGGTTTTGGCGAGGTCACCACAGACTATGTGCGCATTACCCTGGCACAACCCATATCCGTACTCAGCAAAGCCATGGATAATATGGCGCAGATGCTTGCCCTGGACGCCGGGCGCCGTGCCGGCTGAACACCTGTGAAGAGCCAGTGCCGCTGGCACTTACCTCGCGCTATGTTTACCATGTGGCGCTCGAACGCCCTCTGCCCTGCCACAAGTGGGGCAGCAGAATAATAACCGGAAAAGTGATCCTTTTATGTCAAGACCATTGGCGGCCTGGGAAATTGCCCTGCCTACGCTCACCCTTTTTGCACTGTTAAGCCTCTCTGTTTATTTGTTTGGCGATAGTTCCTCTCAGGGGGCTAATCAGATTGCGCTGTGCTTAAGCGCAGCCGTAGCGGGACTCATGGGCTGGCGAGCAGGTATCCCATGGCCCGCTTTGCAGGCGGCAATATTTAAGGGCATTTCAGTGGCACTGGGCGCCATATTGATCCTGCTGTTGGTGGGCATGCTGATCGGCAGTTGGATATTGGCGGGCACCGTGCCCACCATGATTTACTACGGCCTGCAATTGATGGACCCGAGTTGGTTCTACGCCGCTTCCTGTTTGGTGTGTGCCTTGGTCAGCGTGAGCATTGGCAGCTCGTGGACGACGGCGGGCACCATCGGTATTGGTCTGATCGGCACGGCCGCGGGCTTGGGCTTATCTGTGGAGATTACTGCGGGCGCGATTATTTCCGGTGCGTATTTTGGCGATAAAATGTCGCCCTTAAGCGATACCACAAATTTGGCGCCCGCCGTGGTGGGCTCAGATCTGTTCTCGCACATTCGCCACATGGTGTGGACCACCACGCCTTCAATTATCATCGCGCTTACACTGTTTTTGGTCATCGGGTTGCGCGCCGAAACCGCGGCCGCCGACGATCAAATGCAGGCGATGTTAACCCTGCTTGAAGCCAACTTTGCAATCAATCTCTGGCTACTGATTCCCCTGTTAGCTGTATTTGTGCTGGCCTATAAAAAAGTGCCGGCCATGATCAGTATATTTTTGGGTGCATTGCTGGGCGCGGTGTTTGCCGTTATCTTTCAGGCAGAGGCGGTTCTGAAGTTTGCCGACTCTGCCGATTTGCCGGTGGCATTGGGCTTATTTAAGGGCGTGTGGATGGCCTTCGCCGACGGTTATGTGGCCACCACTGGCAATGCGCAAATTGATAGCCTGCTGTCGCGCGGCGGTATGAGCTCCATGCTTACCACCATCTGGTTAATTATCAGCGCAATGGTGATGGGAGCCATCATCGAGCGGGTGGGTATTCTGGAGGCGTTAATTGCTGCAATATTACGCTTTGCCAAGTCCGTAGGCGGTCTCGTCGTGTCGACTATATTAACGTGTATTGGCACCAATATTGTGACTGCAGATCAATACATTGCAATTGTACTGCCCGGCCGAATGTTCCGTTTGGAATTTGCCAAGCGCGGCTTAAGCCCGCTCAACTTGTCGCGCACGCTAGAAGATTCCGCCACGATTACCTCGCCGCTGATTCCCTGGAACACCTGCGGGGCTTATATGGCTGGTACCTTAGGGGTGGCCACCTTGGCTTATTTGCCCTATTGCTTCTTCAATTTGGTGAACCCGCTAATATCTGCCATTTACGGTTACTCACAGTTTAAAATTATCCCTATTACCGATGCGGAACGCGCTGCGCTGGAGGAAGAAATGGCTCAGCAGGCGGGTGTCGAGGACGGTGAGCAACCACGGGAAAGTGCACGAGCTTAGCCATGAAGTTTGACAAAATAGATTTGAAAATTTTGAACGCGTTACAGCTGGATGCGCGTATTAGCAATGCGCGTCTGGCCGAAAAAGTATCGCTATCGGAATCCGCGTGCCTTTCGCGGGTGAAAAAGCTGCAGGCTCAGAAGTGGATCGCCGGCTACAGTGCCAGTTTGAATTTAACGAAATTGCGGCATGTGCACTTTTTAGTGAATGTGTCTTTGGTGTCTCAAGACCCCAAAGTGAATCGCGAATTCAAGCAAGCCATTGGCGCCATGCCACAGGTGATTCGCTGCTATAAAATTTCGGGCGAGTACGACTATATTTTGGAATTTCTATGCGTCGATGCCGCCCAGTTCAATAGGTTGAGCGAAGGCCTGTTGGAGCAGGAGTTGGGTATAGAAAAAATGCATTCGCAACTGGTTATCGAAGACAGTAAGCCCTTCGATGGTCTGCCCCTGGACGAATTGTTCGAGCTGGACGACGACTAGCGGCTGCTGTCACACCTGGCCCTACACCAACTGTGCGGCCTCCTCACAAATGGCGAGCCAACGCTGCAAGCCAGCACCTTGGTATTTTTGTTGGTGCAATACAATATAAAGATCCCGCGAAAAGTCCCGGTGGGGCGTTGCCAATGGCACCAGCGAGCCGCGTTTAAAGGCGTCCACCAGGGATATTTTTGACAGGCAGGAAATCCCCAGTCCAGCCTCAACGGAGCGCTTGATGGCCTCTGTGTGCTGTAGCTCCAATAGGATATCCAGTTGGGGCAGCAGGCCGTGCATACCCCGATCAAAGGTTTGTCGGGTGCCCGACCCGGGTTCTCGCAAGATCCAGCGCGCCGCCAACAGGTCTGCATCATTCAGCGCTTCGGCCTTTGCCAGTGGATGATCCGGTGCGCAGAAGCACACTAACTCATCGGTTTGCCAGCGCCGAGCCTGCAGGGCAGGGTGGTGCACTTCACCCTCGATCAGACCCACGTCGATGTCAAAATTCAGAAGTGCCTCGGTGATTTGCGCTGTATTGGCCACGTCCAGTTTAACCCGGTTGCCCGGCGCATCTTGCAGGTAGCGATTAATGAGCGAGACGGCCAGGTAGTTTCCAATGGTTAAGGTGGCGCCAATGCGCAGCTGGCCGGCGCCCGGTTGCTGGCTGAGCGAAAGCTCAAAGGCCTGTGCCTGCGCCAACAGTGCTTCGGCCTGGGGCCTAAGATGCTCGCCCAGTTCGTTGGGCCGCAAACGTTTACCCACGCGATCAAAGAGCTGCAGGTTGTACTGTGCCTCCAAGTCTTTGAGGGCGCTGGAGCAGGCGGATTGGGACATGGCCAGTGATTCAGCCGCCCGGCTCACATTGTGGTGGTGTGCCACGGCCAGAAACACTTGTAACTGGCGCAGCGTAAAGTGAAGACTCATGGTCTTTATATCCATAAAACCGATAACATATATCAATATATCCTGATTTACCAATTATTGGGCGGCCGCTAGGCTGTGCCCAATGACGATTGGAGGCCCTATGAGCAACTTGATTAAAGAGACCGTGTTGGAAGTGCACCACTGGAACGACACGTTGTTCAGCTTTAAAACCACCCGCGACGCCGGCTTTCGGTTTCGCAATGGGCATTTCACCATGATGGGCTTAGAGCAAGAGGGCGGACGCCCCCTGCTGCGCGCCTACAGCATCGCCAGTGCCAACTATGAAGAGCAGTTGGAATTCTTTTCTATCAAGGTGCCGGATGGCCCGTTGACCTCTCAGTTGCAGCAGGTCAAACCGGGTGATGAGATCATTATAAATCGCAAAACAACGGGTACCTTGGTGACAGATAACCTGTTGCCCGGCAAGCATTTGTGGCTGATTTCTACCGGCACTGGTTTGGCGCCCTTTATGAGCATTATTAAAGATCCCGAAGTCTATGCGCAGTACGACAAAGTCATTCTGACCCATGGCGTGCGCTACGTTTCGGAGCTTGCGTATCGCGATTTGATCGAGCGAGAGTTGCCAAACAACGAGTTTTTTGGCGAAGAGGTGCGCGAGAAACTGTTGTACTACCCTACCGTCACGCGGGAAGAGTTCCGCAACCAAGGCCGTTTGACGGACCTATTGGCCTCGGGAAAGCTCACAGCCGATTTAGACCTTCCGCGCATTAACCCAGACGACGACCGCTTCATGATTTGCGGCAGCCCAAGTATGCTAAAAGATACCTGCAAGATTCTGGATGAATTGGGTTTCGACGAGGTGCGCGGTGGCAACAGTGGGCACTATGTGATTGAGCGCGCCTTTGTTGAGCAGTAGTTCAACCCCCGTAACGTAACACACCCTACCGCCGGCGCTGCCGGCGGTGTTGGTTTGGGCGCCGCAAATAGGGGAGGGGCGCTCGCTTTTTTGATAGACTCGCGGTTTTGCAGCACCGAGAGTCATCATGTCTGTTAAACCCGGAATCTATCGTCACTACAAAGGCCAGGAATACCAGGTGTATGGCTTGGCCAATCACAGCGAAACCCGCGAATCCCTGGTGGTCTATCGTTGTTTGTACGGAGATTACAGTTGGTGGACGCGCCCGCTCGAGATGTTTAATGAGCAGGTGGAAGTAGCCGGCGAGTGGGTGCCCCGATTCGAGTTTGTACGACCTGCCGCGGGTTTAAATGAGCTGGCGGACCTGGCCCAGTGATTTCTTGGCAATGCCCTGTCTGCCTGCAGCCCTTAATCAGCACTGACACACCTTGGCGCTGTAGTGCCAATCACAGTTTTGACTGCGCCAAAGAGGGCTATACCCACTTGCTGTTGGCCAATCAAAAACGGCGCGCCGATCCAGGCGACAATCGCGCCATGATGCTCGCGCGGCAAGCGTTTTTGAACGCGGGTTTTTACGCGCCCTTGGCCGGTGCGCTAGCTTCGGGTGTGGCTCGACAAGCGCCCGCGGGCAGGTTGTTGGATATTGGCTGTGGCGAGGGCTATTACACCGCCGAGCTGGCCGCGGCGCTCCCGCAATGGCAACTGGCGGGCGTCGATATTTCGCGCGAGGCGGTTCGGCTAGCGGCAAAGCGGCGCTTAGGTCGCTGTGAATTTGCGGTGGCCTCCAGCCGTCGTTTACCGCTGGCCGGCAGCCAGTTTCAGGCCGTTACCTGTGTCTTTGCGCCCCTCGATCCCGACGAAGTGCGCCGGGTGCTGGCGCCGGGTGGGCTGTTGTGGCGGGTGACACCTGGCCCCAGACACTTAATGGCGCTAAAACAGCACATTTACGATACGCCCCTTGAACACACGGCACCAATTGCGCCGGCGGGCTTTACCCGTTTTTCACAACAGCGTGTCCAGACGACTTTAACCTTTGATTCCGTCGAGCAGTTGGAGCAATTGCTGGCTATGACGCCCTTTAGCTACCGTCTGGCGCCGGCCCAGCGCGCGCTACTGCGGTCCGAAATGCCTGCTGTAGAGGCAGACTTTTATTTGTCCGCTTATCTGGCAGGCGCGGCAGAGTCTCAGGGGCAGGGAGAAAACCATGGGTAGCGAGACGTCGCCGGCAGACCTGCAAGCGCGGGATAGATATTGGATGCAGCAAGCGCTTGCGTTAGCTGAGCGCGCTGCTGCTCTGGGCGAGGTACCTGTGGGTGCGGTGGTCGTGAAAGACAATCAATTGATCGGCGCTGGTTTTAATCAGCCCATCAGCAGTCACGACCCCTGTGCACACGCCGAGATTATCGCGCTGCGTGCCGCTGCGCAGGCCTTGGGAAATTATCGGATGCCCGGCACAACCCTGTACGTGACGTTGGAACCGTGCAGCATGTGTGCCGGTGCCATGGTGCACGGTCGCATTGGGCGCTTGGTTTATGGTGCCACCGAGCCCAAGGCTGGGGTGGCAGCGAGCCAAGAAACGTTTTTTTCGCGGACGTTTTTGAATCATCGCGTAAGTGTGACGGGAGGGGTTGAAAGTGCCGCAGCAAGTGCCTTGCTCAGTGATTTTTTCCGGCACAGGCGCCAACTGAAAAAAGCAGAAAAATATGCGGGTGCGGAAGCCACGGCGCCGTCAGAGCAAAAATCCAATACTAACGACTGACAAGTTGAGGCGAGTACATGGAGTTTATCGTAATGTTTTTTCTGCTTCTGTTGTTGGCAGCGTTGTTGTGTCTGGCGTTGGGCGTGATTGCTTTTGTGCAGGTCCGATCATTGCGCGCCGAGGTGTCTGCGTTGCGCCGGCGCTTAGGACCGGAGGTATCCGTCGCGCCGAGCGCTTCGATTGAAGAAGCGGAACCGCCGGCCGTTAAGGGCGCTGGCGACGCGCAAGCTAGCCAAGCGTTTGAACTCGCACTGGATTTGCCACCGGAACCAGAAGCAGTGACTGCGCCAGTGCATGAGACTCCGCGAGCGGTGCAGCTAGAGCGTCAATCTGGTCCCGATTTCTGGATGCTGGCCCAACAGCAGTGGATGGTGTGGCTGGGCGGTGCCTGCGTGGCATTGGCCGGTATTTTTCTCGCCAAATATTCCATTGAGCAAGGCTTGCTCGGACCTACCGCGCGGGTTGCCGCCGGTGTATTGACGGGGCTTGGACTACACGCGGCTGCGTTTTGGCTGCGGGCACGCCTGGGCAATCACCCAGCTTTTGCGGCCTTGGCGGGGGGCGGCAGTATCACCGTGTTTGCCGCTCTGTTAGCGGCGTTGCACTTCTACCAGATGTTTACGCCGTTGACGGTGTTTGTGTGCTTGGCACTGGTTGCAATGGCGACCTTGTGGTTGGCCCTGTTGCACGGCCCGGTGTTAGCTGCAATTGGCATGATAGGGGCTTATAGCGTGCCGCTGCTGGTGTCTACTGGCAGTGGCAATGTCTTGCTGGCGATGTTGTATGCATTGATTATTTCCGCGTCGGTGTTGGGATTGCTTCGCTACGTCTATCGGCCCTGGCTGTGGTGGGGCATGGTGGCGGGTGGCTTATTGTGGTGGATGATATCCCTGACCAGTAATCAACCGGATGGCTGGCGTTGTGCTTATCTGCTGGTGTTTGCTTATGGTCTGCTGGCCATGCCAGGCCGTGACTGGCTTCTGCTCGCGCCCCACACAGCGCCCTGGTGGCCATTGCAGGAACTGTGGCGCGATGACAAGGCGCCGCCAGTGTTTGCCAGCCTTGCGCTATTGGTTGCTGCCACTGGGGTTACCGTGTGGCAGTCAGGCTGGCAGGGCGGCGGTTTCGCATGGTTGTTGATGCCCCTGATGCTCTTTCATTTGGCCCGCGCACAACCGCGCTTTACATCGCTTGCCTGGCTTGCATACTTGCTACCCAACCTTGCGCTTCTGTTGGCGCAACTTCAGCGCCAGCACGGTTCTGACCAGTGGTTTATCGCAGCGTTAGCGCCAGTGGAACAAGGCGGTTACTTACTGTATCTGGGTGTAGTGGCCTCGGTCGCCGTGGCGATGGCGATTCGCAATTTAGCCGCCGGTACAGCGAGTAGCGCTTGGGCGGCAATGGCCGCCACAGTGCCCGTGTTACAGCTGGTACAAGGCTATTTACTGGCCGGGGGTTATACGCAGTTGTGGCAATGGTCGATCGTCGCTTTTGTGCTGGGGGCCTTTGCACTCTGG
The DNA here is from genome assembly GCF_058345725.1 of Simiduia sp. NCBI lineage: Bacteria > Pseudomonadati > Pseudomonadota > Gammaproteobacteria > Cellvibrionales > Cellvibrionaceae > Simiduia > Simiduia sp. The sequence continues at coordinate 15,433 of NZ_JBTUOC010000084.1, forward strand.
CTGGCATTTGTCAGCCGGCAAAAGGCCTGGCCGAAAGAGCTGGTGGCCTGGCTGCTGTTGGCAGGGCATTTTGCCTATACCTTACTCGCTGTTTGGCTGCTTGAGGAGGCGGGCCTGACTTTGGCGATAGCCGTACAGCTGGTCTCCTTAGCTTGGGTGATGCGCGAGTTTGAGATGCCCTCCATCGGTTGGTTGTTCAAATTAGTGGCCGTGCTGGTAGTGGTGCGCTTGACGCTAAACCCCTGGCTTGCGGGTTACAGCGACATTGGTCATTGGACTCTGTGGACTTACGGAGGCGCGACCCTGTGTTGCGCATTGGCGACCCGCTGGCTGACAGCCATGCCTCAGCTCGCGCGCTGGTCGGAGGCGGCAGCATTGCATTTGTTTGTGCTAACGGTGTGGACAGAGACGCGTTACTGGTTACACGACGCCAAACCTTACAGCAGCGACTTCACCTTTGTGGAGGCCATTCTAAACCAGATGTTGTTCAGCGCGCTGGCTGTGGTCTACCACCTGAAATCTTTGCGCGCAGCGCGATTGGCTAAGGCATATCGCTACTATGGACGGCTGCTACTGGGTTTTGCAGTGTTCAATTACGTCGTGCTAGTCGCTGCTGTCTGTACCAATGCGGCCTGGGCTTGGGCCAGTGTCGGCGAGCGCCCCCTGTTTAATCTAGTGCTGCTCGCCTATGGTTTGCCTGTGGCGTTGGCCTGGGCGGTAGCGCGTTATTACGAGGCGGGTTTCAGATCTTACGCCAAGATGTTTGCGGCATTGGCGGCCTGGATATTTATCAGTCTCGAAATCCGTCACCTTTGGCAGGGCACCATTGCGCTGGCGGGCGGGGTGAAAGACGGTGAAATGTACAGCTATTCAGCAGCCTGGCTGGTGTGTGCGGTGGCGGCTTTGCTTGGTGGTAGCTGGCGCTTTGGTCGGCGTTGCTATCAAGCTGGTATGGCGTTGTTGGCGGTTGTCATAGTAAAAATATTTTTGGTGGATATGGCCGGTTTAGAGGGACTTTGGCGCGTTGCGTCTTTTATGGGGTTGGGCTTGGCGCTTTTGGGTGTTGCCTTTTTGCATCAAAAAATTCAGCAGCAGAGCGATAGCGCGGCAGGGTGATACGAGGATTCCGCTACATAGCAGGCGGAATTGGGGGCATTTGGTACTATCGTACATTGCGCGTGTAACTTTTTTAGCTCTGCCTTCTGAAAAAACGTGTCAGAGTCAGCCGGACGCAATAATCACAAGTAGAGCTGTGAGCCCATTCGGTACCTGCCCAGCTAAGCGTTGGTACCGCCTGTAGGTGCGCGCCATAGGCGCGCCAGCATCCCAATAAAAGGGTGTCAGAGTGAACCAAAAAAATCGTGCCAGAGTGAATTTAATGTCTGCTCGAAAGGGGTTATCAAGTGCGCAAGGCTTTGTTTTAATGGCCACCAATTGCTGAGAAGCAAGAGAAGCAGTTGCTTTACTCCACAAAGGACTGCTGGAATTTTAGTTACATTTATCCATTCATCGACCTACGAGAAAGAGGAATTCAATCATGGCGATTTACATGAACTTCAACGGTAACTCACCTGCTGGTAACGTAACTGCAGATGGCTACGCAAACTGGATTGAAGTGGATAACTTCCACTTTGGTGTTGGCCGCGCAATTACCATGGAAGCCGGTGCAATGGCCAACCGTGAAGCATCACGTCCAAGCATCAGCGAAGTTACCGTAACTAAGCCAATGGACTCTGCTTCAGGCGGCCTGTTCAAAGCGTCTGTTACTGGCGACGCCGGTGTTAAAGTGGAAATTCACGTTGTGCAGACTGGTGCAAACAAAGTAGAAAAATACGCTACTTACACTCTGGAAGAAGTTATCATCTCTTCTTACAGCGTTAGTGCTTCTGCTGGCGGTGCGCCACAAGAGTCTTTGTCTCTGAGCTTTGCGAAGGTAGAAGCTGACCTGACTCACGCTGACAAGACTAACAAGAACACCAAAAACATGCGTGTTGGTTACGACCTCACCACTGCTACACCTCTGTAAGCGAAACTGCTTGCACGGTCGGACGCCTCTGGTTACCAGGGGCCCCGGCCTTTTGGCGTTTATAATCAGGGAGATTATAATTCCCTGGCGTTTGATCGAAGACACTTTACAAGGATCAGTATTCCGTCATGCCTAATGTCAATCAAAACCACCGCCTGCTCCATATCCAGACACCGTTGGGGAAAGATGCCCTAATTGCCACTCGCTTGGTGGGCGATGAAAGTGTTTCTGGGTTGTATCGCTATGAGCTGGATCTGATGTCAGATAACCATGACATTAAGCAGCAAGATCTGGTGGGCAAGGCTGTTACGGTTACCATAAACCGTGAAGGCGAAGAGCAGCAGCGCTATGTGCACGGTTATGTCGTGCAGCTCGGAATGCTGGATGTTAACGCGGAAGGTATGCGCAACTATCGCGCGATAGTTATGCCTGGTTTGTGGTTTACCCAGTTGGGCAGCCAGAATCGGGTGTTTCACAGTAAAAATGCCAAACAGATTCTTGAAGAAGTACTCGGCGAATACTCTAAGGTTGTAAAGCTGTCGCTGAAGCTGACAGCCACCTATAAAACGCGGGAGTACTGTGTCCAGTTTGAAGAGACAGATTTTGCCTTTGTCAGCCGTCTAATGGCTGAAGAGGGTATGGCCTACTATTTCGTGCATGGCGACGGTAAGTCTGAGTTGGTGATTACCGATGATGCGCAGGGATTTTTTGATTGCGCCAAAGACGCTATTGAATACGACGGCGCGGGCAGCCAACCCACTAAAAGTACAATCAGTGCGTGGGAGCGAAACTATTGCTACCACACAGGTGGCTTTGAGTTTAAAGATTACTCTGAATTTGCCGCCGATAAAGACAATAAGTACGATATTAAAACCAAATCTACGCTAAATGAAGTTAGCGGCTATAAAATCCGTAAGTTTGGCGAGTATTTATTTGAGCCGGACAAGCCGCACACACATAAAATTACCGAAGCTGGCAACAAAGATATTGCCAAGCGAGCGATGGAAGCCATCGAGTCGGGCTTTGATTTGGTGAATGCGGCAGGTGACTGTGCCTGTATCACTGCCGGTGGTCGATTCTCCTTAGAACACACGCTTGCCTCTGAAAAGGGCAAATACCTGGTAACCAGTGTTCACATCATGGCTACCGATGGCAATGGCATGACCACGCAGTTTTCTAATCAACTGACAGCGGTGCCTGCCGCCGTTATGCCTCGGCCAGACCCTGCCGGCTTTAGCCGCAAGGTGACCTCGCCACAGGTGGCAACAGTGCTTGAAGTTAAAGCGACGGGTGCCGATGGCTCTGAAGATTTGTACACACAATTGAAAGTCAAATTCCCCTGGAATTCTGCACAAAACTCCTGCTGGGTTCGCGTATTGCAGTCGTTTGCCGGCAAAAATTGGGGTGCAAATTTTGTCCCGCGTGTGGGTCAGGAAGTGGTAATTAACTACCTCAATGGTGATCCGGATCGCCCGGTGGTAACAGGCGCTGTATATAACGGCACTAACACTGGCCCCAACTACACAGCTACACAGTCGGGCTGGAAAACCGAGTTTGAGGGTAGCAAGTTTAATGAATTGCGCTTTGAGGACAAAAAGGGCAAAGAAGAGATTTACATGGAAGCCGGTAAGGATCACCGTTATGTGATCCACAATGACCAGACAGGTAAAGTAGAAAACGACCAAACTCTTGAGGTGACTAAAAATCGTACTATCACGGTGGCGGAAGGTAACGAGAAAATAACCGTTTCTAAAGGCAACCAAGAGCTTTCTATCAGTTCGGGCAATCATAAAATTAAGGTGGCCAAAGGTACCCAAACCATTGATGTGCAGGGTGCTATCAAAATTACATCTAAAGCCTCTATTGAGCTTAAAGTGGGCGGTTCGAGTATCAAGTTGACCCCTACGGGTATCGTCATTAAAGGGACAACCTTATCCTGTAAGGGCGACGCCACAGCCGAAGTAAAGGCCGGCGCAAGTTTGACATTAAAAGGCGGCATTACGCTGATTAACTAGATACCACTATGACAGACTGGATAAAAATTAAAGCGCTCACAGCGGCAGAGCTGTTAAAAGAATTTGAGTTGAGTGAGGAAGGTGCGCAAGAGTGCTGCGTGCCTGGCACAGCGCCAAGAGTTAGTATTGAAAACTTAGCCAATGCAGGTCACTACCTGGATGCGGTGAAGTTGTTGGCCCATGGGTTGCCTAAACGTGAGGCCGTATGGTGGGCGTGCTTGGCAAGCAGAAAGGTTCAAACGCCAGATACCGATCAACTGAATATTGATGCCTTAATTGCCGCTGAAGCTTGGGCAAAACAACCCACGGAAGAAAATCGCCTGCGTGCGCGGATGCTTGGCAATAAAACGGGTCACAAAACCCCCGCGAGTTGGGCCGCAACGGCAGCCGCTTGGTCTACCGGTAGTCTAGCTGAGCCGGGTGAGCCAGAAATTGCAACGCCAGAGTATATGTACGCTCATGCAGTCGCCGGTAGTGTAGCTTTGGCTGCAGTACTCGCAGACCCAGATAACCCCAATGAGAACTATCAGCTATTTTTACGCCAAGGTATTAATCTCGCCTGTGGTGGCAATGGCATTCTGACCGCTGAGGGACAGTAATATGGGTAAACCCGCTTCCCGAATAACCGATATGCATGTCTGCCCGATGGTAACGGGCACTGTTCCGCATGTGGGAGGACCGGTTTTAACTCCCGGTGGTCCTACCGTAATTATCGGCGGCTTGCCATCGGCTACCGTAGGTAGTAGTTGTGTGTGCGTAGGGCCACCCGATACCATTGCCACGGGCAGCGGTACTGTCATGATCAGTAAAAAGCCTGCTGCAAGATTGGGTGATTCAACTATGCATGGTGGCAAGATTGTCGTTGGCTGCCCCACGGTAATCATTGGCGGTTAAGCAGCTGTGGGTTCGCCCACTACTCGAATCAATGCTTTGTGATCTGGCGCACATACCGCAACATGTGCCTAGGGCAAGCTAGCTGTTTAGATTCTGTACGTTTTTAAAGGGAATGTAAAAACGGATGACTCAATCAAATAATGCTTATCAGCTCGTGTTTCTTGGGAAGCCGCGTACCCAATTAGGCGCAACCTTGGTAAAAAAGGGGTTGCTCAAAATGTGTGCTGGCAATAAGCAGCAAGCGCAATCGTTGTATCAAAAAAGCCCAACCATTATTTTCCGTTCCGATTCCAAAGCTAACATTCAGCGCATGTTAAGTCATGTGTGGCGCTGTGGCTGGCATGCCCATATTCTGCGCGATGGAAAATGCGTATATTCCACCGAAAAATCAGATGACCTAGCGCGCCTCGACAAGGCTGGCTCGCGTGCAACAGCCCTTTCAAAGCGTGTAAATAATCAGACTAGCCCTACTACTGAGCCCAAAAAGTATCGACTAACCAATGCTGAGTCTGATGTTAGTTTGGAAGTGCCACAGGATTGGGAGGCATACGAAGATCTGAACGCAGGCGCGACGTTACAGGCGGGATGTGCACAGCGGCAAATATTTCTTATTGTAATTAAGCAATATAAGCATTCCTTCGGTGCGGTTTTTCCCTTAAAGGACTACGCTAATGCCACCTGCCAGGCGGCGTTAGGCTGGGTAAGTGATGCAAAAATGACACGCAAACCCACGTGCTTGTCAGCAGGGAAGTATTATCTTGCGGAGATGGAAGGCAAGGTAGGTGATGCAGAGGTTAAGTACCAGATTACAATTCACGAAGCGGCAAAGGTGTTTTACGCGCTATACGTGTGGACGGCACTGGACAATTTTGACCGTGTGAACCGTGAGTTAAAACAGATTGCCGCTAGCGTTAAAGCGGTAACACCCGCACCAAGAACGAAAGCCTCGCCGGCATAAAGCTAGGCAAGGCAATTACTACTTAAATCTGTTTCAAATTTTTGGTGCCCGCTAAATCCTAAAATGGCATTCAGCGGGCATTGCGTTAACTGCTCAGTCTACCTGATAGCTAAACTCGCCTTCTTCAGTAACGCCTACAAACACCTTGTTTATGGCAACGCCATCAGCCATTTTATCCAGGCATTCCGCGGCTAAAGACGGCAGCAGTGTCCTGTTGAGTATGTTCTCAATATTCCGGGCGCCTGTGTCGGATTCTTGGCAGCGCGCGACAATATGAAGCAATACGTCTTCTTCGTAACTGAAGCTCGCACCATAGTGCTCTGCGATACGTTTCTCAATTTTACGCAAATTGATTGCGGCGATCTTCATCAGGTTATCGTCATCCAAGGGATAAAATGCGATGACATTGGCACGTCCCATGAAAGCCGGTTTAAAGTGTTGTAATAGATAGGGGCGGATGTTGTCGAGCAATACATCGGGCTCCGGCTTCTCTTCAACCTGTGAAAAAATCGCTCGTATCGCATCTTCACCGGCATTGGACGTCATAATGATGACGGTATTTTTAAAATCGATATCGCGGCCTTCGCCGTCTTTTATGGTGCCCTTATCAAAAAGACTGTAAAAAATGTCTTGCACCCCAGGATGAGCCTTTTCCATTTCGTCAAGCAAGATCACCGAGTAGGGTTTTCTACGGGCGGCTTCTGTTAGAACGCCACCTTCACCAAAGCCAACATAGCCGGGTGGTGACCCCAACAACATGGAAACCTTATGCTCTTCCTTAAATTCCGACATGTTTATGGTCGTGATATTCTGCTCTCCGCCAAACAGCTGATCCGCCAGGGCCAGAGCAGTTTCCGTTTTACCGACTCCGCTAGTTCCGCAAAACAGGAAAACACCTACGGGTTTGCGCGGGTCTGTGAGGCCGGCACGCGATGTGCGGATAGCTTGCGCAACTGCATCTAGGGCATGAGGCTGTCCAATAACGCGTTCGCTTAAGCGCTCAGCCAGTGTTTGTACGCTGCGAATTTCATCGCTAACCATTTTCCCAACAGGGATGCCAGTCCAATTGGCAATCACTTCGGCGATGGCTTGTTCATCAACAGCGGCCTGAATCATTGGTGATTCGCCCTGAATCTCTGCCAGTTTTTTAGAAAGTTCTACGAGGTTTGCTTGCAGCGACGCGATTTCCTCAGCTGGGAGCTTTTTGTCTGTATCCGCTTCCAAGTAGTCTTTGTCTATGGTGTCATGAATTGCGCGGATTTCATCGACAACCTCTTGTTCCTCTGCTAGTTGTTCCTCTAGAGTTGCTAATCGGCTTGTTGCGCTTTGTAACGATGCATCCCATTGGGCGATATCTTCCTGCTGGTTGTTACTGGCGGCATGTTCTTTTCTGAGTCGCTCTAATGTGGCTTCGGCACGTTGAACCTGGCGTTTGGCGTCTTCTATGGCGGAGGGCGTAGCAGATTGGCTTAGTGCGACGCGGGCGCAGGCGGTATCCAAAAGGCTGACTGACTTGTCGGGCAGCTGGCGACCTGGAATGTAGCGGTGCGATAGTGTTACAGATGCAATGATCGCTTCGTCTAGAATTCGCACTCTGTGGTGATTCTGTAAGGTTTCAGCAATGCCGCGCATCATGTCGATGGCTTTCTCTTCCGACGGCTCTTCGACTTTAACAACTTGGAATCGGCGGGTTAGGGCAGGGTCGCGTTCAAAATATTTTTTGTATTCGGCCCAGGTGGTTGCAGCTATGGTGCGCAGTTCGCCGCGAGCTAGCGCAGGTTTGAGAAGGTTGGCGGCATCACCCTGGCCTTCCTTGCCGCCTGCACCAATCATGGTATGTGCTTCATCAATGAACAAAATGATGGGAGATAAACTTGCGCGAACTTCTTCTATTACCGATTTTAGTCGGTTCTCAAACTCACCTTTGACGCTAGCACCGGCTTGCAGCAGACCTAAATCAAGCGTGCGTACAGTGACGTTTCTTAGCGGTTCGGGCACATCACCTTCGGCTATTCGAAGCGCAAAGCCCTCTACCACAGCTGTTTTTCCCACCCCCGCTTCGCCAGTAAGAATGGGGTTGTTTTGTCTTCTGCGCGTTAAAATATCAATGCATTGTCGAATTTCTTCATCGCGCCCCAGTACCGGGTCAATTGCGCCATCGAGCGCCCGCTGGGTAAGATTGACGGTGTACTTGTCAAGCGACGGCGTTTTAGAAGCAACGACATTGGGTTGGCCGTCGACACTACTGACAGGCTCTGATCTTGGCAGCTCTGTGCCTGAGGCGATCATGGCGCGAGCAGCTTCGCGGAGAGATTCAGGTGCAATAGAGCGTAGCGATTTGCAGCTTGTAAGAAGCTGATCACGCAATCGGTCATCGAGTAGGCAAGCTGTAATTAAGTGCCCAGATGTCAGAAATTTGTGCTCATACTCTACAGAAGCCAGCATCCAGGCATATTTAGCTGCATCTACCAGCGTGGTAGATAGCGCTGCAGGTCGACTATTACCATTTTTAAACTTAGCGATGGCGTCGGCCAGCTCGCGTGCAAACTGTGGTACGTTTACATCAAATTTTTCCAGCAGCAGCTGAAGGTCTGAATCGCGGGTGTCGAGCATTTTGATTAGCCAATGCTCAACTTCAACATTGTACTGATTGTGTGCCATGCATAAACCGGCGGCCCCTTCGAGTGCGTCGCGCATGGCCGGAGCCATTTTATCCACGAGTGATTTTAAATTTATATTGATCATCTGGATGTCCTTTTCGTTAGATATAGAGTGGAATGCCTTCTTCAGGCGTATGCATGTCGTGTGACAAATTAATGTTCATCGGCTCTATGCTGAGCACACTTTCAGAATGTAGATGGCTGTTCCAACCGAGCGAGGGCTGGTAATCTGGTTCGTCAACTAATCGAGTTGGCGGTACTTGACTGTGTGATGTGGTAACGGATATGTCAAACTCCAGCTCCATGCCCACGCTCATTCGAATTAAAGATTTTAGCGACTCCAGCTTTTTAGTTCCGGGTGCCAGCTCCATGAACCGTTTGTAGGGGAGGGGTGCAACAACCACGCTGAATTTGCTTTGCGCGTGATAACACTCAGTGCCGATAATCGAGTTAACTCCCAGCTGGTTATTTACACCCAGCGAATTTTCAGGTCCCGGCAATTGACAGGCGACCTCTTGATCCAAGGGCTGCCATTGACCTTTAAATTGCTGAACATCAATGTCTAGTCCAAACATTTGGTAGACCAGACTCTTTAGTTGATCTGCTGTCCGTTGCGTGCGGTTCAGCGAGCCGGCAAATCCTGCCAGCAATTCATCTGGAAAAGGTAGTCGGTATTGTAGTTCTGATGTGCCTATGCCTGCGAGGCTCAACAACGCCTGCGTGAACTTATCGTGGTTACTGTTGTTTTGATTTTTGCTGCGCTCAAAGTTCACCGGTAAGCGGTATTTATGCCATGCCTGATAATAAAGCGAAATACTTCGATGATTAAATAGATCTATAAAATCGCTCAAGCTTTCGTTTTTATTCTTAAGCTCTTGCAAGATTAGTTCAGTATACCGAATGGGCAGCACACCTTGGGCGCCACCCTGACCAAAAAAGCTGACATTCATTAGCCAGCGTAATTGGGCCTCCTTATCGGGACTCTCAAGTCCATTTACTTCAGTGTTGAGTGACAGTACGTCTGCGCCGGCGTAGGATAATTTGTTAGACGCCGTGAAGCGCACGAGTTCCTTGGCAGGGGGCGCATGTTGGGCTACTGGTGCCTTTGCGTATTGATCGCTGGCATCTTGTTGAGTGGCTATTTCCAGAAGTCTTACAGCTTGGAAAAACTCAAAGCTATATGGTTCTGTGCGTAGCTTGTCTATTAGAGCAAGGCTTTTACGCCGGCGCGCGGAGGCCATTTTTTAAATTCCTTGTCTTGTCCAGTAAAACTGACCTTCAATCGAGTAAAAGAGTTGATTGAGCAGTAAAGTCCAAAAAAGTGTTCTAGCACACTGGCAAAAATTAGGCTGCTGACGCCCCGCAGCATGAGCGGGTCAAGCTCCAGTTGGATTGCGGTTCCTCGGCAAAGTGACACCATATCTTCCACTTGGATTGGAGCTGTCATAGGCTGTGTTCTTAAGCGGCTGATCGATTCTATGATTTTGCGTGTTGAGGGGGAGTTCTTAAAATCGTACAGGCGTAGAATTTCTTTTAGTGCTTCGGGCGATCCACCATTAGTTGTTAAAGATAAATGGTTTAAGTTCAGGTGCGAGATTAATCGCCAATATGCTCCTTCTCGCTGCTGCGGGCGAATGGCAGCAGAGGGCGTTACTAAGCAGCTAATGCGCTTTAGGGGGGCGCCGCCTTCGGCTAATGTCATATAGGGCTTGCCTCCGCCCACCGGAAGCTTTTTGGGAAGATTTCTATTGCTGCATACCAGGTCAACTTCCAATACTTGGTCGTGCGTTGCATAGGGTGAAAAATTGAGATTCACCAATGAAAGCTCAATTTCACTGGCTTCTTCGTTTAGATGCTCACCTTCCACAACGGTTTTTCGCCGACTGAACCAAAATGCATTGTTAGTGTCAGATGCTGCGTGGTTTATGCCATAAAATGGCTTAAATTGTGTAACAGAGCCATTGCTATCTGTAGCGCGTACTTGTTCTATAGCGTAGGTTTCTAGCGCTTCAACGCGCCGAGCATCTGGTACTAAGTGGTAGGCGTACTCAGTGTGGTCTAGAGGGATTGGGTCTGCACTTTGTTTAAACAGGTTGATAGCGGGCGTGCAGCCAAGGGCAAACATTTCGGCGTTCAACTGGTGTTCCAGCTCTGAATCTGACTCAGACAGGTATAGGTAAAGGTTGAGCTCTGACTTATATTCAGCCAGCGCATCATCAGGTAGGCCTGCAAAGTCTATAAATTGGAACTTTTCAGGAAAGCAAAAATATTCTGTGAGTAGTCGATAGCCATTAAATCCTTGCTTCGTATTTTGCAGAAGTGCATCTTTCTCTGCAAAACCAACTGGCTGTAAATGGTGTGGGTCCAAGTAGATTGGGGTTGAGTCCATTTCACTTTTTGACACCACTATCTTAATGCACTTGGTGAGCAACATATCGTAGAGTGGATGTACGTGTTGCGGAAGACCTTTTAGAAAAAAACGCAGCTTGTCTATCTCTAGTTCCGAAAATTTAATTTCCGGATCAAAGGTGGCTAGTGATATTTTTAATACAGCGCCAGCACCGGCTATTTCATTGGAACCTGGCGCGATAAAGGGTCTGGGCATCAGGGACGAGGATGTTACCTTGATGGGGGCGATATCTACATCGTAAGCTGTGGTAAATTTGCAGGTTTCACCCTGGTAACTTTCGGTCTCTATGACAGTGCCAGATGGGAGCTTGCTCAGTTTGTCCAGTTCTGGCGCCGCTTCCATTTGAACAATACAGCAAGATGGAAAGGGTCGTAAGTAGTGTGGGTAGAGTGTGTCGAGCAGCGCGTCGGTGAGTTCTGGAAAGTCATCATTGAGCTTTTGTTGTACGCGCGCATTTAGGTAGGCAAAGCCCGAAAGCAGTTTACCTACTAGTGGATCTTCAACGGTGTCGCCAGTAAGTTGAAGGCGAGAAGCGGTGGCGGGGTGCTTTTTGGCAAACTCGCTAGCGCTCTGGTTTATAAAAGCCAGTTCTCTTTCATATTGATAGAGTAGGTCGTCGCTCATTATTGAATCTCTGATACGTCTACAGACTGAGTAATTAAGTCGAGTGCTGAGTCGAATATAATCAGTTCTGGCGCGGGATTAGTGTGGAGTACTGCCTCGACTCTAAATTTAATGCACGGGTTTTCAGCGTCAAACTTTTGATCTGAAGTGACTTTTACTGTTTTGACTCGTGGTTCAAATCGCAGTATCGCGGCTTCGATATCCCGACAAAATCGTTTGCGGTGATCCACTGAAGAGAGATTAATCGTGGAAAGATCTGCGAGGCCAAAATTGATCACTGAGGCCTCCAGATTACTACAATCCTTGGGTGGTGAAATGCAGCGATAGCGGGTGTTAAATAAAATCTCCAGGTCGCGTCTCACGCTTTCACGTAGCTGGCGTAGCATCTGGTGTGGCTGCAAATTACCTTTGCCTTGGCTGCCATCAAGTAATCTGTCTAATACGGGCGAGAGCAGCTTTTTGTCTTGATTGGATATCATCATCTAACCTATGGAGCCAAAGCTTGCAGGATTAAGTGCGGTAGTGAGTTTAAGTTCAGATACCAAGTGATCCACTGTGTAATGGGTTTTCAGGTGAATTATGCTTTGATATACGCCAGGTTTGCCTGGTTCTTCATTGACTTCAACCCGCGCCTCTCTTAACGGGTATCGGGCGAGCATCTCCCAGGACAAGTCGTCTCGACCCGTCGTATACTGATCCAGCCAGCGTTGGATCATGCGCTCGCACTCTTTGTCTCTGATATAGGAGCCCACCTTATCGCGAATCATCACTTTGACGTATTGCGCAAAGCGCGAAGCGCAGAGTACCTGTTGTAACATAGCGCTAATCCGCGCATTCGCATTGGCAGATTTAAGCGAATAGCTCTTTGCGTCTTGCAGGGATGGCGTGCTGTTAAAGCAGGCGTATGGTGTATCAAAGCTTTGACATAAACTGATAAAGCCCAGATCGCTTAGCTCCCGCTCTTGAAAATCGCTGATTAGAACCTGGGTGACCATGCGCGTGCGGCCGGGCTTGCTGTCTGTTGTATAGGGCAGCGATGGCAATCGGGTGACGAGACCGCCGCCGAGATAATCTCGTGGCGCGCCTCGAATGTGGGAAAACCAGCCCACCTCCGCAAACTCTCTGATGAGTACAGTGCCGAAGGCAAAGCAGCAATTGCCCCACAGGTGTCTTTCATTATTTTTGTAGGAGGCATGCTCCTTAAATTGCATGCCGTTAAATGCCGTTCGTCGGGTGGTATGCGGGCCGCGAAGCAGTACGCGTGGCAGGGTGATAGCTACAAAGCGGCTGTCCTCCTGTTTGCGTAACGCTCGCCAGCGAATGTATTCCTTTTGGCTGAAGACATTTTCAAGATTAACCGGGAGCCCGAGTGTGTCAAAGTTATCCAGGCCAAACAGCTCGGGTGCGGCTCCGCAAATGAAAGGTGCAAAGGCAGCTGCGGCTACACGGCTTATGCCTTGCAGCGTATGAATATCGTCGTAGGGCTTGCCCGCGGTAGGGCGGTGACAAATTTCGTAATCCCCTAGGAGAACACCGAAAGGTTCGCCGCCTGGGGTTCCGAATTCAAGGTTGTAGACCAGGTGAAACAGTGCTGTCTGGTCAATGTCGGGTGCGCGATCAATGTCGCGTACCAAGTCTTTCCAGGACATATCCAGCAGCTTTATTTTTACATTGTCCGCTAGGCTTGCGCAGTCAACCAGTTCCCATAGCCCTAGCCAGCGGGCTTCCATTGCTTGAAAGTCTGGATGGTGCAGGATTTCATTAAGTTGGTCGTTGATAAGGACATCAATTTCTGCAATTGCACGACACAAAAAGGGTTTAGCGCGAAATACAATATCGTTTTCGCCCAAGACTTCAGTGAGCCAAATTGAGAAGGCAGTTGCATCATCTCGCTCGGCGAGAAAGCGATGTAAAGCTACATTTAATTGGATGTTTTGAGGGTCATCGTTGCGCTGATTTTTTTGCTGCAGACGCTCCGTTGTCGCAATAGTATCGACAAGCACAAAAAATTCCTCAGGGTTGTAGCGGTTGCGGAGGGCAACAGGCACCACCTGGCTAGGTGGTGCCTGCTAGCATCAGCTAGGTGTTGGAATGTTTGCGACCATACGCATAGACGTGGTTAGTTCTTCCATTTGCAACCAGGGCTTCAGATAAGCAATGGCGCTATAGGAGCCTGGCTGACCAGGAATTTCTTTAACTTCTACACGGGCTTCAGCCAGTGGATACTTGGCCTTCATTTCGGCGCTGGCTTCTGGGTTGGAGTTGGTGTATTGCGCGATCCACTTGTTCAGCCAGCGCTCGCAATCTGAAGCTTCCATGAAGGAACCAACTTTATCGCGCGCCATCACCTTGAGGTAATGGGCTATACGAGAGGTAGCCATCAAATAGGGAAGGCGCGCTGAAATTGAGGCGTTTGCAGTGGCATCCGGATCGTCGTATGTCTTGGGGTTTTGCGCTGTTTGTGCGCCAAAAAACACGGAGTAGTCGGTGTTTTTGTAGTGACACAGAGGCAAAAAGCCCTGCGCTGACAATTCTGCTTCACGGCGATCTGTAATGCCAATTTCAGTTGGGCATTTGAGGTCGGTATCACCATCGTCGCTCTTAAACAGGTGGGTAGGTAAACCTTCTACCTTGCCGCCGCCTTCCGCGCCGCGAATAGCGGTACACCAAGAGTTTTCGGCGAAAGCTTTAGTCAGCGTGGCGCCCATTACATAGGCTGCGTTCATCCAGCAATACTGGTCGTGCTCTGCGGCCTTCGACATGCCAGAGCTGTCCAATTCAAACTCTTCAAAGTTAAAGGATTCGACCGGCTTGGTGCTGGCGCCATAAGGAAGGCGTGAGAGCACCCGAGGCATAACCAAAGTGACAAAGCGGGAATCTTCACTGTCGCGGAAGCTACGCCACTTGATGTACTCGGCTGATTCGAAAATGGCACCCAAGTCGCGGGGTTTAGACAGTTCTGTAAAGCTATCGAAGCCCATCATTTCTGACCCAGCGGCAGAAATGAAAGGGCAGAAACCGGCAGCGGCCACATTGGACATTTTGGTCAGAAGTTCGATGTCTTCGGGGTGATTGCTAAATTCGAAATCGCCGATCATGGCGCCGTAGGGTTCACCACCTGCTGTGCCGAATTCTTCTTCGTACATTTTTTTGAAGATTTGGCTTTGGTCGAACTCGACTGCCTTGTCCAGATCGCGGAACAGCTCTTTCTTGGACAGGTTTAGTACGCGAATTTTAAGAGTTTTACCTGTTTCGCTGTTCATAACCAGATGGTGCAGGCCGCGCCAGGAACCTTCCAGCTTCTGGAACTTTTCCTGATGCAAAATTGCGCTCAGCTGCTTAGACATCGCCTCGTCAATTGCTCTTACAGCGGCGTTAATGGTCTGAGTAAGATTTCGATCCCAGGAAACCGTGCCCTGCAGAACTTGCTTGGTGAGGTTAGTCAGCAGGTCTTGCGCTTCTTCTCGGCTCGTTTGTTTGGTGTAACCAATGGCCTGTTCCAGTAAGCTGGTGGATTGTTCCTCAGCTTCTGCAGCTTGGTTTTCTACGGCGGTTTCGTTACTCATCAATTACTCTCCCTGATCTTCTTCACCAACACCCAACTCTTTAGATATGTTGGTGACGTTGTCGGCGTTTTTCAGAATGTCTTCTAATACTTTTTCCAGTTCTTCAGAGCGGTCGGCTTTGCTCAGTAGATCGCGAAGCTTATTGCGTGCTTCCAGCAATTGTTTTAACGGTTCTACTTGATCGACTATGGCCTCTGGGCTGAAAGAGTCCATATTTTTGAAGTTGAGGTCTACACCCATTTTTGAGCCGTCGCCAGCCAGAGTGTTTTCAACCTGCAATTCCAGCTTGGGATTCACTTTAGCCATTGCGTCGTTGAAATTGTCGCGGTCGATTTGTACGAACTTGCGCTCTTTCAGTGCCTTCCGGCTTGCGGCGTTGTCGCCAGAGTAGTCGCCCATTACGCCCACTACAAATGGCAGCTCTTTCTTCACTTCGGCGCCATTGGTTTCCACATCATAGGTGATGTGAACGCGGGGCTTTCTGACTCTTTTTAATTTATTGTGAATACTCTCTGACATAACATGGATCTCCTATCCGCTTTCGCGTAAGCGTTAAATTGATTTACCACCCCAGGTTTTGAGGCTCTGTTTCTGCTTGCTGAGGTTGCTCGTTTTTTGTCGCAGCGGTGGGCGCTGGGGTAGCGCTCGCTTTGGGCTTGGGTGGTGCTACGTAAGTGCTGTCATCACTGCCGTCCATTTTAACACCTGTCAGCTGAGAAAAGATGCTGCGTGCTGAATCTTCGGGCAATAGCTCCATCATGAGGTCGGCGACGGTCATTCTGCCCCAGGTCACCAAACGCTCCAAGCTGGGGCCTATCGGTGTGTGAGGCTCGTAGCGCCTGAAGTAGGCCGCCACTTCTTCTAATCGCTTTAGGGCGTCTTCGCGGTCGGCAATCGGCCCGACCCCGGCGCCCATTGCAACGGATTGCACCTGCTCGCCAGTGGTATTTGCCGCATTTTCCTCTTGGGCATCCTCGGCGGCAACTGCTTCCTGAGCTTGGTTGGCCTCAAGCTTTTCTTTATAAATAAAGCGTGCTGTGCGAAGCAATTCTTCTAAAAGATTTGAAATATTGCTACTGGGCGGGGCCTCGTTGTCACAGGTCTTACGCAGATGCGCATTAGTGGACTTGAAGTAATCCAGGCATTCCTCCAGCGTGTCTACTACTGCCACGCTGTCCTGGATGCTGGTGGCCAGCACAGTATCGGTAATGGATTTCAGTGAGTAACCCATGGCATCGATGCGTTCTGCCCGGTTATCTTCATCGGTAATTCGATCGGCATCGCGGGCTTGCTGGTATTGCCAGAAGGAGTACTCGCCGCCTGCATCTTCCAGTGTGATGGGCATATTGCGCAGGGGCGCAAGGAGCGTGCCTTCGCCGCCGTCGCCGTTTAGGCCGGTTAATGGCGCAACCTTAGTCTCAATCCCGTCTTCGTCAGGCTCAGGGTATAAGCCATCCCAAAAGTCTTCTACCAAGACCCGTATGAGTGCTAAGCCGTCGCGCAGCCCTGCAAGGCCGTGTAAGCGGATGAGTGCCTCCGTGTACCAGCAAGCAACTTCCAAGTCTTTGCTGACGTCTTGCAATATGGAGGGTGCAAGTTGCGCGACTTGGCGCCAAGGCGCCAGTAAATCGACATCTTCGTCGAACATGGAGGCGCGCTCTGCCGCTCGCGCCGCATTGCGCGCATCTTTGATGGCGTAATAGGTAGAGGTGGGCGAGCGATCGGCACGTAGATCTTTTCCCTGAGGGCTATCCGCAGAGATAGGTTGTTTCAGACTGTCTAAGTCTATGACATGGTCTAATGACATTTACACGTTTCCTTCGATCCGAGCGATCTTCCCTGGTTATGTCAGCGTTAACTGAACATTAGAAGGGCTCAAGATTACACGGCTTAGGTTTTCTTTAGAAGTATTTTGTCTACACCCAGCTCAAAACCATAGCATCGCTATTACTAATTGGTACTCTCGTTCATGCGCTGTTTTGCGCTGTGGCGCCGTTCACATTTTGGCGTCTCAATCCTCTTGCGCAGTCCAGTCATTGCTGAGCATCGCCCAGTAAAACTCTGGCGCCGGCAAGCCTGCCACCGTAAAAGTTGTGGCCGGCATGGATTCGGTGGCAGCACAGTGCCACAGGCTGCTACTGGCATGGTTAAGTCGGCTATGACTGTAGCTCATATTCACCAGCGCTTCATCCAGCCCACCCTCGTTTTGCTGGGAGATATTCGCATTGAACTGGTCGATAAATCGCGTGGTAAAAGGGCTTGCGAGGTGAGCTTTCTGGGTGCTCGCCTGCAATAGTTGCCATAGACTGTCGACTGGCTGACCTTGCTGCATGGCGTCGATAACATGGCCTGCGAGGGCTTCAAACAGCGGCATATTGCGAGCCAGGCAGGCAAAGACATCGTCCTGCAGTCCAAGCCTGATCGCGAGGGTAAAGGGGAAATAGCGACCCACTGAATCGACGCTCGGAACGATAGCGCCTACCCAGGGATGGGTCTCTACGGTGCCATGGCCCAAACCAAAGTACCAAACCGGCGAGGTTAAATAGTAATCCAGCCAACTGTCACCCGCGATATCTCGACTGCTGGCGATACTGCGTTGCAACCATTCATCCCAGTGAGCCAGGAAAGATTTCGGCAGGTTGCGCTCGACAAAGTCACCGTGTGCGGGCAACTTGCCGAAAACGCCGAGATTGTGCTCGGCGCCGATTGCTTGGGGAGATTGGGCTATGGAACTCATAAGTACTGAGGGCAGTTGTAGTTGCGCAGCACGCTGTTGTCGAAGGGGTTTATACCCGAGTTTGCAATCAGCTTGAATTCTGCTTTGCGGCCATTTTCCTCGAAAGTAATATTTCTCACATTGCTGCTATTGCCCGATTCAATTTTGGAGGCGTCTAACAGCCTGAACCAAGCCCAGTCACCTTCGTAATGTTTGCGGTGCACGGTTTCATTCAGATCTTCAAAAATAATGCGTACTCGCATGGCCTTGCCGCCTTCCCAAAGCATTGGCTTCAGGGTGCGGGGGCCGTGCGAGTAGTTGATTTTCTCATCGCCCATTTCTAGCGAGAAAAGTCGCACACCTGAGTCGAGCTTGGACGGTTCTATTTTGAAGCTAAAGCTAGCGTTGGCAGAGCTTGCAAAAAATACATTGCGGATGGCGTCTGCCTGCTTGAATTGCCTGAGGCCGGCTTGTGATAGACCGATACTTTTGCCGTCGATGCTTTTAATTTTCCAACGTTGTACATCCACAAAGGGAGCTAAGTAGGTGTTTACGAACTTTTGCTGCGTACCGCCTGGCTTGAAAAAGCGATTGAACTCATTGACGGGCGCTTCAAAGGACACCTGCGCGGTCATTGGGTAGCGGTTGCTCAGATTGTTTTTGTAACTTGCATAAACCTGTTCCTGCCAAGCTGTGTTGATGTGGGCTTTGGCCTTTGACAGTATCAGTCCCCAGGTGTTATCGGCAATATCCGTTAACCACTGATCCATTGGCGCAGGGGCGTCCATGGCTTTGATGCGCAGCTGTTTGATTTTCCCGGAACCACCGGAGGCAAATACGGCCTTGGCCATTTCAAAGGCCGATTCGTTGGGGTTTGCCGCGCTGTCGATCTCTATCAGCATTTCCTTGATGGCTTCAATGCTGGACAGATAGTCCTGAATGGCGGGCGGTTGGTTATTGGCGCTGAGTGCCAGTTTGTGAATGTCTTGGAACTGGTCGTCAACGTAGGTTGAGGGGAGGCGGTTGCCCATAGCATCTAAACCGCGATTGGCGAATCTAAGGCCGCGGCTAGCCGTGCCTGACAGTAGGCTAGAGGGTACCTCTACATTGCTGGGCAAGTCTGGAATGGGAGCCAGCGACGTATTTTCTACAGTGAGCTCAATGAGTCGCAGCAATGGCGATGTGATTGGGTCGGATAATTCATCCAACTGATCGATAGCCGCGCGGGTGTTGCTGGGCTTGTCGATGGACACCGACCGGAGCGCATCGCGCCACGTATCGACATAGCGCGACATATAAAGGCGCTTTACATTGCTGGCTATCTCTTTTTTATCCTTAGCCGAGAGTTCCAGCGCTTCTTCGCCGCCATAGAGCCACTGGTCTTGCTCTACTTGTTGTAGCAGCTCCGAGTCCTCACTGAAGTCGAGTTCTTCGTAACCTGCTTTAGTAAACAGCATGGGTATGTGCAGGCGCGTATCCGAATCTGTCATGCCTAAATCTGCCGGCCGCGAAATGCCAATGGCTTCTACTAAATTCGCCGTTTGCAGGCCTATCTGGCTGCGCTCTATTTTTTTGTACAGCCGCTGTGAGACAGGCACCCGATTAAGTTCGCGCTGGCTGCGCGCAACCAACCGCTCATTTTTGGTCAGTGTGGCAAACTGGCCAGCAGTCAGTGCGTTGTCCAGGTGGTTAGTTAGCGCTGATTGAATGCCGGCCTTGCCCTGCAGTTCATCTTGCCACTGAGATTGCATATAGCTGCGCAATACCTGTGCATCCATGCGCTCTGGTTCGAATAGCATGGCGTAGGCGCGTAGCGATTCAAGCAATTGATCGGGGTCGTTCTGCTGTTGGCGTAACTGTTTTTCGATATGTTTGGCCACGACCGGCATGAAAACAGTTTGCAGTTCGGAGGCATAGAGGCCGTCGGCCGCCTCGTCTACCGATGCATCGTAAAGTCCCAGATTACTAAGCCATGGATGCTCTTCACGGTTGTAGACCAAGCGCGCCTGAGACAAGGCGCTAAAGGCCGCAGCCAAACCCTCCTGATCGGCGCTGTTGCTGCTTAATTTGGGTTTGAGGGCCATGTATTCGGCAACGTGGTTTTCTACCTCGGCCATGTAAATCTTATTTTGTGCAATGCTTCCCAGCCAAAGCGTGATGGCACCGGCGGTGGCCAACACAGAGGCGGCAATGGCAATCCTGCGACCCCAAACTAGGCTGGTTTCAAGTTTTTTATTGGTGCCGACCAGCTCGGATTCAGGAAAGACGATGTCTTTAAGCAAGCGCTGCAAGAAATAGCTCTTGCCGCTGTTGGTTTGCTGTTTGCCCATGTCGCGATCCAGGCCAAAATTGGCACTGACCGATGCCATCATGCGATCGATGGGGCTGCCTTCCTGGGTTGCGCTAGTGAAATAGACGCCTCGCAATATGGGGTCCGTGTCATAGCGATTGGGGTTGAAAGTCTGCTTGATGAAGTCTGTCACAACATCGCCCAGTGCCTCAATGCGCGCGGGAAAGCCGTGTAGGGCGCTGCGTTTATCAATATTGCGCTCTTGGTGGATGCGCCACAGCAGGCGTTGATTGAGGCGCGACACCAGCTGCTCAAATTCCGACTCAAAACTTGCCAAATGGCTTTTTAGACCACCATCCTGTTTGTCGTAGGGAAAGCTAACCCCCCACACCTGTTCGCGTTCAGCTTGCGATAAATTGGAGAAAAATTCCGAAAAGCCTGCAACCAGGTCACATTTTGTGAAGGTGAGGTAGATCGGAAATTGCAGGCCGAACTCTTGGTGTAACTCATTGATACGGGTGCGAATAGTTTTGGCTTGGTGTGCGCGCTGATCTGCAGTTTGCACCATGAGATCTTGTAAGCTGACGGCAACTATGGCGCCATTAATTGGGCGCCGGCGGCGGTATTTTCTGAGCAGCTCTATGAATGCCTGCCAAGACGAACTATCGATGCTGCGGTGGCTATCTTGCGTGGTGTAACGCCCGGCAGTATCGATAAGCACGGCTTCATTGGTAAACCACCAATCACAATTGCGCGTACCGCCGATGCCACCTAATGGTTGGTAGTTATCTTGCTTGGCCAATGGGAATTCCAGTCCCGAATTAATGAGAGCTGTGGTTTTGCCTGCTCCAGGCGGACCAATGATAATGTACCAGGGCAGTTGATAGAGGGTTCGGCTTCTGCCTGCTTTGGTGAAGCGCGCTTTTTTAAGTACATTCAGGGCGTCTTTAAAGCGCTCGGCAATGGCCTTGAGCTCTTCCTGGCTGCGCTCCTCATCGGGTGAAACTGGATCACTTTCCGCTTCTTGCAGTGAGTCGATCAGCGCAGCGTTTTGTTTGCGTTCTACCAGCCAGGCGCTGAGATTCCAAAGCAATACGAGCAGCCAAATGGCACCAATGATGAATAGGCGCGTGGAATGTTCGAGGGTGAGGTTATCTTCGCCGAATTTGATGTAGTCGGCGCCGAACCAAATAACAACTGAAAGTGCAAGTAACCCCAGAATGGTCAATGTCCATTTGTGGGTAAAGAAGTTGGCCAAACGGTTCATGCCTATCTCCGTGGTGCGCTCACTCTGCGCAGATACATTCTGTGTTTGATGACTTAGTGGGTTGGCGCTATCAGGCTGGATATACTTGAGGCCACCGGTTGAGTCGTGTCGTGTAGCCACCAGCGCATTCCGGCATAGGTGCTAACGAGCAGTGCGAGAAAACAGGCCACTACGACCCAGGTAGGGAAAAAGTCTAAGCGGCTTTTGGCTTTTACCGCGTCACTCTGCCAGTGAGGGGATAAATCCTGCTCTGGCGAAGGGCGATGGTTTTCTATGGTTTGATACAAGTTTTCGCGTACGCTTTCAAGCTGTTCATGACCCCTGGGAGCAAGGCGGTACTTGCCCTCGAAGCCTAAGCTGAAGCACAAGTAGTAGAGCTCCAATAGGTCGAGGTTTTTGCCGGGGCTTTCGAGTAATCGCTGCAGTAATACGAAGCACTTTTCGCCGCCAAATGTTTCGTGGTGAAACAGGCTCAACAATGAATGCTGACTCCAGCCCGAAGATGCGCCCCAAGGTGTGTTCAATACGATTTCATCGACCACGGTGCACAATAGATAGCGAGCTGGCAGGATAGCGTCCTCGCTGACGCCTGCTCGCTTGGCGTTTTGTTCAAAGGCTTTGATTTCTTCGGTGAGCTTTTTGTGAAGCTCTGGTGCATTGTTGTGCTGCAATGTGGAGCGCAACTTAATGGCAACTGTCAGTAAGGTAGTGGCGCAATTCACCAGTGGGTTGAGGCCATATTTCAGCGAAATTTTATCGTTAGGTGCGGCCGCATAGCTGCGCTGCGGTGTGGGATTGGCGCTTGGGCGGCGCCCTCCTGGGGTGGGCACCATGATCGTTCTGTCTGTCATGTTATCGTTGTCCATTTCAGCTATTCCTAATTGCCCAGAGCTCCATCGACAAGCCTGGGAAGTTTGCCCCTAGGTGTACAGCGAAGCCGCCTGAACGCTGGAAGCTGCGCCACAAATCCCCGCTTTTTTCCAACTCAAAGTAGATAAAACCCGAGTGGTAGGGGATTTGGCGAGGCGCTACGGGCAAGGCGCGGATCTTGATGCCAGGCAACTGCGTGGTTATGAGTTCGCGAATGGTTTCCACCGGTGCAATTTTGGCCTGGGTGGGAAACCGCGAGCGTAACAGCTCGGTTTGCACATCGGCTTTCACCGCCAGCACAAAGCTGCAGCTGTCCACCATCGAATGGTCCGATATAGGGGCAACATGAATACCGTATTTGCGCTCCACTAGCGAAAGTGGCACTGCAGTTTGTTCCAGTACGGTGCTGAGCGCTTGGCGCAGGCTGCCAAACAAGTCGGCATAGGTCGCCTGTAAGTTGGTGTGCTGATAGGGCGCAAAGCTGGGCGCGCGTTTGCTGGGAGCGGTAAAGGTCGCCAGTTCGCCGGATAGCTGAATAAGTTCTAGGTATAAAGCAAAGGGGTGGATATGCTCTTGATTCTTGTACTGATCCAGTAACGGCTGCACTCGATTCAATACTTGCAGTAGCAAGTAGTCGGCAATTTCTGCCGACCCAGCGCGACCGCTGTCGGCCAATCTGTGACCCAGTGCATCACCGCGCTGCTTTAAGAGTCCCCGTACTTCGTCTAAATAGGCCGTGAGATTGGGCGATACGTCGCAGCGCAAGGCGGGGGGGATGAATTCGCGATCTAACTTTACGGGTTTATCTGGCTGGCGCTCAATAATGCGCGCGATACCAATGCTGGCATAACCACTTAAATCATCGGATCCCAGTTTCAAGCACACTCGCAATTTGCCAATCTGAATGCGAGCCGGCTCACTAGATTGCGCGGTGCTGTTGCGCACGTCGTAGTTAAATGCCTGGTAGCGCGCCTGCGGCAAATCTTCTTCTGATCGAATGGAATCCTGGCTGCCGGGGCGACGTAGGGGGACGCACAGGTACACAATCTGGTCCTGTACATTTTCGGGTACTTCTAACACATCGGGTGTTAGCTCGATATCTGGTGCAAAATAGGGCGTGCCATCGGGAAAGATGGCCTTAATCTGGGTGATCGACACCTTGCCCATATTCAGGGGCTCGGCGTCGATCGCCAAGGACTCAACGCCCCAATTGAAGTTGTGGTTGGCGCTCAGCTTCCCTTCAATATAGCGCTCCCAATAGCGGTCCTGCTGCTGAAAATGCTGCGGCCTGAGAAACATACCCTCAGACCAAATAACTTTATTCATTGCTGACATGGACTTTCCTTAGGTCAGAAATATTGAGAAAAATTAGCGGCGTTTGTGCGAACCTTTTGCTGGAGCGCCCTGCGACAGCTTGATGCCTTTAATTTGCAAATCTATGTCGTTTTCTTTGTGGGCTTGCACGGGAATAATGGTGATGGCGTCGGCATTTTGGTAGTTAATAAATTCGGCTAACAGGCCGATATATTTGACATCTGGGGTGAGCTCAAACTGCTCTTTGCGCAATTCGCCAGGTGCAATTTCCTTAAGAATAATGGTATCGATTAAGTCTTTTCCTAGCCGATTTTCTGCATCTTCATACAGATTTAGGAAGTCTTCGCGACCAAATTGGCGGGCATCAGCAAGCTTGAATACGCGTATTACCAAGGGCGAGGCCCGGTTGTCCTGGTCGGGGTTTATCGATTCGCCAGCATAAAAATTGAGGTTGGCTGTGGTGTCGAAGTTTAATGTTTCGCGTGTAGCCTGGCAGCCGGTAATAGCGACCAACACTGCTGCCAAAGTCAATAAGCGGCAAAAAGAAAGTGATTTCATAGTGTCCTCGGTGTTCGGAATGGTCAGTTTATTTTTTATTTCTACGCGACAGGGCGCGTGCATTTTTCAGATCCGTCAGCTGTTTTTCATAGGCGGCGGCGAACTCTTCGCCAAATAGGTCTTCGTAGGTGGTTTCGCGATCGCGACACAAGGATTGATAGTAGTCGCAATAAGAGGCCCAGTTTTTAGCCTGTTTGCTGGCCAGAAGGCTTCCGGAATGGTTAAAGCGTGCCTCCAGTGTTTTGGGGGAGAAGTGTTTAAACATGGCGTTGTAGGCCGCACGCATACCGGCTAGCACCGCCACCTGATGGTCAGAAAGATCATCAAAGCTGTCCTGTACCGACTCTAGCGGTGTCATAAATGCATCGCTATTGCCTGCAAACATGCTGTTGAGTGCGTCGGCGGCAGTGGCAGAGAACTTCAGCGGATTGTTGTCGGCAGACTGAATCATAGTGCGCTGCACGCGCAATTCGTTCTTAATGCTGTTACGTGCGCGCAGTAGGTCTATCAGACGCGTCGTTGTTTCCTTAATGATGGCACTGACTGTTTCCAGCAGGTTGGGCAATTGGGCTGGATTGAGGTGTCCCAACCCTAAAGCGGCTTGTAGGCTGTGTTGTTGTGGCCCGCTGGGTGCGCTGGCCTGGGGCTGCTGTGGGGCCGCCGCCACCTGGGCGGTTGCCATCGGTGTTGCCAGGCTGGCTGCGCTCTGCAGCTGCGGTGCAACAGGCGCCGGTTGCGGAGTTACCTGCGCGGGCGGCACCGGCGCTGGCGACGGTGTCATAGGGGCGCCGGCGCTGGGTTGCACTAGAGCCGCAGAGGCTGCAAAGGGGTTGGGCTCGACTGGCGGCATAGGCGCGGGAGCCACTTGTGGCGCAGGTGCGATCGGCGGCACGGCAGGTTGCGGGGCTGGTGCAGGTTGTGCAGACGGGGGCTGTATATTGTGCGCCAATGGGTCTGCGTGGTCTGCGGTGCTGCCATCCTTCCACCAGTCGTCGTCCCAGCCTTGTTCAGCTGAGGGGGCCGGCGCGCCAAATTGGCTGACAACTTCAGAGGATGGTTTGTCAAAAATACTTAAGGGGTCGGTAGCGCCGCCAGTATCCAGGCCGGGTTTAGCATCCAGCTCGCTGGCAAAACCCCAGTCGTCCGGCTGCTGCGTTGGCGGGTTGGGCTTGGCCTCAAGGAAGTCGTCGAATTGCTGGGCCTGAGCCTTGGCCTCTAACTGCGGAGCCATGCTCGCGCTAAATGTGGTTTTGTCCGATTCATCTAGAAAGTCTACGGCGCCCAGGCCTTGGGGTAACTTGCTGTCGGGTTTTGCAGGGGCTCTCAGGCTGACTCGCAATTTGTACTCACCCAGGCCGATGGTATCGCCATCAGTCAGGGTATGTGAGTTGCCGTTGCCTAGCGGTGTGCTGCCATCATTGACGAACACGCCATTGGTGCTGGTGTCGGTGAGCACATAATTTGGTGCTTTGAAGTCTAATTTGCAGTGCTGAGAGGAAATAATTCGGTCTGGGTCTGGTAGCACCCAATCATTTTTGTCCGAGCGCCCCAGCGTGCCACCGGCGTTGGCAAACGCTTTGGTGTGGTTGATCATATTGGTGCCGTTGGGGTCGGCAATTACCGTAAGAATTAAGTCCATTTGTCTACCGCGTCACACTTTCCGATGTTTGGTGTCAATCAGGCTGAAGATTCTAACGCAGCACTATGCGCATTAGTAGTTGGCAAGATCGCAGAATGGGTAATAAGTACTAGTTGAATGTCGAAAAAGATCTCAACTGGTACAGTCGTATATATTAAGTCGAAGGTCTTAAGTAGTTTTTGGTGTCGACCTTGGATTTCGCGTAATATGGCACGCCTGAATTTGTAGCCTCTTAAAGCATGTACGTTCGTACCATGTTTGATTCGTATGTCATCGTACGCATAGGTTTCAAGAAGTATGGCCCGGAAGGCTAACGCATTGAGCGCATTGATTATATGGACATTGAAGATAAAACCCGCGTAGTTCCCTCAGTTAAAGATGCCCGCGCATCGAAAGCCGGTACTACCCGTGCGCCCCAAGGCCCGGCTGCCCCCGACGAGGTGGACGCCACGGTTTTCGTGGGCGCAAAACCTTCGCCAGTCGTCAGGCCTGTCGCAGCTGTTCAGCCCGCATCTGTCACGTCGGTAGATAAAACGGTCATGGCCGGCGTGGCGGTGCAGCCCCTGCCCTCGAGTAATCCTACGGGCAATAGCAAGACATTGATCAAAGACCGCTTTGAGTTGGTGAATTTGCTGGGTACTGGCGGCATGGGGTCGGTGTATCGCGCGCTGGATCGCCGTAAAGTTGAGGCGAATGACAGTGACCCCTATTTAGCGGTGAAACTGCTAAACGATGATTTTCGCCAGCACCCAGATGCCTTTATCTCGCTGCAGCGAGAGTCGCGCAAATCGCAGAATTTAGCGCACCCAAACATCGTAACGGTTTTTGACTTTGACCGGGATGCTGACTTGGTTTTCATGACCATGGAGTACCTGGATGGTACTCCGCTCGACAAGCTTATTCGGCAGCATGCAGGGCATGGTTTAGAGAAAGAGCGGGCCGACGCCATCTTGCGCGACGTTACCTCCGCACTTATGCACGCGCACTCGCAGCGAATCGTGCACTCGGATTTTAAGCCGGGCAACATCTTTGTTACCAAGACCAAGGGTGCCAAGGTATTTGATTTTGGTATTGCGCGCGCTGTGTCCGGTGGCTTGGCCGAAGCGACCGGCGAAAAGACGCTTTTTGATGCCGGCAGCCTTGGGGCGCTGACGCCGGCCTACGCCAGCTTGGAAATGATTAAGGGCCAGGAGCCTTGTCAGAGCGACGATGTTTATGCCCTTGGGTGTGTGGCCTACGAACTGTATGCGGGGCGCCACCCCTTTAATAAGCTGCCGGCCGATAAGGCGCAGGCCCAAAAGCTCAAGCCAAAGCGTCTGCGTGTACTGACGCGGCGACAGTGGCGGGCATTGGAGTCGGCGCTGGCATTTTCGCGGGAGGACCGAGTACAGGATGCCGCGGAGTTTATGCGGTTGTTTTTTGGGCGCAATCGGGCGTTCTGGGTGGCTTTAAGCGTGGTGCTCTTTTCTGCGACGGCCATGGGTGGTGCGTTCTATGTGCAATACCAAGACCAAAAGCAGGTGGATCTGGCTTACAAGGCCGAGCTCGAGCAAAAGTTGCAGCAAGAGCTGTTGGTATCGCGCATAGCGGACAAAAAAGAGGCCATCAGTCGGTTGTTACAGATGGGCAGCCTGACTGTGGACTGGGAGCGCGACCTGCGCAAAGAGCTAAAAGAACTCGCTGAACTGAGTCCGGGTGATGTGTTTATAGACGATGCGCAGGCGCAGGTAGCGAAGCAGTTTTTAACCGCCGCAGGCGAGTATATTGCCGCCGGCGAGTTAGAGAACGGCGAGCGGGTTCTCGCTCGTGCAGATGGCTGGGATGTGGCAGAAAGTGCCGAGTTTGCGTCGCTCAAGCAGGCGCTATTTTCAGAGAAATTGAAGCTCGAGGCGCGTTTGGCGGCAGAACGGCAAGCGGAATTGGATCGCATAGCGGCGGAGCAGCGAGCCATAGAGCGCGCGGAAAGGCAGCGCCAAGCCAAAATTCACGCCGCCAAGATAGATGCGCTGGTGGCAAAGCTTGAGCGCCAGCTGCGCTGTGGCTTCAGCTTGGATGTCGAGGGCGCAATTGCCACCTCACTGCAGGAAATGCAGCAGCTAGACGCGCCTAAGCACGCGAAATTACGACCTATTGTCGCCCAAGAATTGGCTTCGTGTATGGGCAAGCTGGCGAAGGAAAATCCAAAGCGAACCCAACCAATTCTGGCGGCCTCGCTCGCGCTCCTGCCCGAGCAGGCGGTATTGGCAAATTTCACCATTGATTATTGCGGTCACTTAGCGCCTGGCAGCGGTGGGCGTGGGTCGCGCTACACATGCAATGACCCGCTCGCCAGCGGCGGCGTGGGACCTACTTTGGTGAAGGTGACGGGCGAGGCTAGGCAAGCCATAGCAATAGGTAAGTTCGAGGTGACCTGGGCCGAGTTGAGCCGTTGGTGTGAAGCCTCTGGTCAGTGCGGCAGCTTGCGATTGGGTGAGGCGCGCCTGCCCGCAACAGGGTTGTCGCCGGCCGTTATCCAGGGCTACTTAGATTGGCTTAGCCGGGAGTCAGGCTACAGCTACAGGCTGCCTAGCTACCGCGAATGGTTTAGCGCGGCAAGTGCAGACGGCGAGAGAGAACAGCCAGACCGCAATTGCTACCTGAAATATGGTGGGATTGAAAAAGGCGGCGAGTTGTTGGCAGCAAATGCCGGTGATCAAAACGGCTTTGGGTTGGTAAATCATGTGGGTAATGCCGGCGAGTTGGTTGTTGCTGGCACAGAAGAATTTCTAGTTGCTGGTGGCAGCTATCACGACAGTATGAGTAGTTGCCTGGCCACAACCAAAAAACGATTCGACAGTGTAGATACAGACAGCGTGGGTTTCCGTGTTGTTAGAGAAGTTGCACGCGGTCATTAAATTAACAGGGATGTTGTAGGAGAAGGGTAGATGCAAGTAAAAGAGTTTTCTATGCGCAATGCATTGACGTTGGCAGTGAGTACCGCTATCGCCTGTATGGCAACACAGGGCGCTGTGGCGCAAGTCACCGAGGGAGAGTCTAGTTTTCGCAGTTCCGTGCGGTCAGCGTTTGAAACGGATGTTACGCCTGACGCCGATCAAGATATCACCAAAGAATTTTTATTGCGCACCCTGGATACTGCCGCCCCTAAGTTAGACGCCGAAATTCCGCTGCAGCAACTACGCGACGATGGCCCACGCATTGCAGTTAAGAAATTTGATTTTGTGCGGCTGGAGGAGTTCCCGGATTCTGGCATTACCCGAGCAAAAATAGAGGCTATGGCTGAGTCTCTGCGGGTGAAGTATATGAAAGAAGATCAGGTGATGGCGCACGGCTTCACCAAAGAAAATCTGGAAGAAATTGCAGGTTACTTGGCTGAAATCAGCGCGATGGATATGCCCGATCGGGTTACCCCAAAGCACTTGCAGCGCCTGATAAATATCGTCAAGTTGCAAAACGCAGAGCGCGGTATGAGCTATGGCGATCTGGAGGAAATTGCCGCGGAGCTTACCGGTTACTATCGCCAGCAAGGTCTGTTTTTAGCGCAAGTTCAAATACCCGCTCAGGACGTGGTTGACGGCGTGGTCAGCCTGTCGGTACAGGAAGGCCGCTTGGGCAAGGTGGTAGCGCACGACAATGTCGATTATAGCGAGGCGCAATTGCAAAAACCCTTCGAAGCGCATTTGGGGGAACTGGTCAATCACGCCGACGTCGAGGAGGGGATGTATTTACTGAACGATTTGCCTGGGTTGAATGTGACGGGCTATTTCAGTCCTGGCGATAATCCCGGTGAGACGGCGCTAAACTTAAAAGTTCGCGAAGAAAAACGCTGGAAAATGGCAGTTAGGGCGGATAACCACGGCTCAACTTTTACCGGTGATAAACGCGTATATGCACTGTTTGATGTTATGAATCCTCTGGGTATTGGCGATGCACTGACACTGGGTGTTTTGAAGTCTTATACCCCTGGTAATTCGGATTTAGGGCAATTTCGCTATAGCTTGCCGTTGTTTAGCCCGCGCACGCGCTTTGAGATCTCTGCAGATTACAACAAATTTGAGCTGTCGGGCGAAGATGGCGACATCATCAATCGCCTTGAATTAGAGGGTATAAATAGAACCTATGCGGCCAGTATCGATCATAAATGGAAACGCTCGCGCGATTTGAATGTGTCTACTGGATTCAGTCTTACCGACAAAGCCACTGACATGGATTCGGTGGTTGAGACCTATCGCGGTGGCGATCATGTACGTGGCGCCGAGCTGGGTTTGTATGCCGATGCTTTGGGAACCCGTGTGCGTATGTTGAATATCGCCAACATGAAAGTGCAATACGGTCAGCATCAGAATCCAGTTGTCGAAGGGCGCGGAGACGATTTTTATAAATTTGCATTGGATACCAATAGTCTTTTCTTTGTGCCGTTGCCATTGACCGATGTGCAGTCGCGATTGGTGGTTAAATCGCGTTGGCAGTATGCCGATAAATTGCTCCCTTCCTTTGAACAGCTTTCTTTGGGCGGCGCCAACGGTGTTCGCGCATTTAGTGTGCGCGATTTTTCTGCTGATGCTGCGGGAGTCTTGAGCGCTGAATGGTATTTTGATCTGCCGGAGTCTCTGAATGCGAGTCTGCCAGGTGGTATGCGATTGAATGACGTATTTCAATGGGGGCTGCTGGCCGATGCTGGCTACGGAAGCTCCGTGAATTTTGAAGAAGATGGCGCGGATTCCTGGGCGCGTTTAGCGGGCGCAGGCCTTATTTTTAAATTGAGTTGGGATGAGTTCTTTGCAGCGCAATTTTCGGTCGCGCAACCCGTTGAGCTTGAATCCTCTAACGAACAGCTGGGGCAGGAAGATGAAACCCAGGTGTTTGTCGATTTTACTTTCTTCTTTAAATGATTGTACCAGTTGAGTTTTGAGCCATGTTGCCTGTCAATGTCAAAGGAATCGATAACGTGAAAACGACCATAGCGCGGAATGTATTAGCTAAAGCAATTGGTTTTCATAGTCTGGTAGTTGGTGGAGTCATCTCCACGGTGATGGGGTATTCATCGCTGGCACTGGCAGGCCCGACAGGTGGCACCGTGGTTGGTGGCGAGGGCACCATTTCCGATGAGGATAAAACCACTCGCGTGACGCAAACGTCCGATTTGATGGCGATCAACTGGACAACATTTGATCTCGCAGCCGATGAGCGCGTGCTTTATGTACAACCTTCTGCCTCCTCTTTTGTACTGAATCGTATTCTGGATGACAACGCTTCTGTTATTCACGGGTCCATTGAAGCGAATGGCCACGTGTTATTGGTTAATCCTCAGGGCGTGCTGTTTACGGAAACCGCCACCGTCAACGTCAATGGTATTGCAGTATCAGGTCTCGATATCAACCCGAGTGACTTTCTCAATGGCGACTACAAGTTCAGCGGTAGCGATGGCGCTGCCGGTAGTGTCATCAATTACGGCGTAATCAATGCTTCTAGCGCAGCGTTGTTTGGCAAGCAAGTTGCAAACCACGGCCTTATAAAGGCCGACGTGGTATCCCTGTCTGGGGCAGACGAGGCCGTTCTAAGCTTTGATTCCGACGGCATGATCGGGGTGCAGATTACCAAAGCTGTTTTGGAAAAAGAGGCCGGCGTGGATAGCGCTGTGCTGAACGCCGGGGATATTGAAGGCAGGCAAGTATTGCTGGATGCCTCTGTGGCAAAAGATTTATTTGATTCTGCCGTGAATAATACGGGTACCGTAAAGGCCAGTGGTATCGATACGACAGGCGGTGTTATTCGCTTGACGGGTTCTGGCTCGAAAGTTGTGGCTGCAGGGTCGCTCGATGCCAGTGGCACTGGCGGCCTAGTCCACATTGAGGGCGACGCCGCCGAGGTGCAGGGAGAAGTTTTGGCCAATAACGCCGCAGGCCAGGGCGGCCAGGTGGATGTGCTTGGTGATGAAGTGCGTATTCTGGCAGGTGCTACCGTTTCGGCAGATGGCATCTCCGGAGGTGGCACCGTGCGCATCGGTGGCGATTTGCGCGGCGCAGGGACTGTGCGATTGGCCGAAGCTACCGAATTGCAAGCGGGGGCGGGTGTCAGTGCCTCGGCAACCGTTACCGGTAACGGCGGTACCGTAATCGTGTGGGCGGAAGACACTGCCCTGGTAGCGGGGAGCGTTTCTGCCAATGCAAGTGGCGTTGCTGGCGACGGTGGCTTTGTGGAAACCTCCGGCAAACAGGTTGTCAGTCTGACAGGCAACGTGGAAGCGAAGGCGACAGGTGGCGAAGCGGGTACCTGGTTAATCGATCCGGGTTTTTTGGAAATCGGTTCCGGCGCATCGGGCGATAACTACCTGAATGCCGATGATCTTGCTCTGAGCTTAGGCTCAAATAACGTCGAAATTATCAGTAATGTCAGTGATGCATCTGGCATTCTTGTGTCTGCCGATGTCAATGTGCGCAATACCGATATAGGTGTTAGCGCCAGTAAGCTAACGCTGCGCGCTGAGGGTGTTGTCGATCCACTTGGCATTGAAATCAATGCCAATATAACGGCTGAAGACCACGAGCTGTCATTGGACTTAATGTCCAACGGCGATATTAATATAGCGGCCGATAAGCTCATAGCGCTTAATAATGGCGATCTGACCGCGAATAGCCAGGGTAGCTTCTCTAATCTTGGCAGTGTAACAGCCGCTGACGTAGCCATTACTGTAGGCCTGTCTGGGGCGGATACAATTAACACACTCGGCAATGTTACCTTTGAAAACTTAAGCCTGACCGGTGGTGCCGGCACCGATACCTTTGACGTTACTTCGTTGGATGGCCTGACGTTCGACATCGCCAGTGCGGGTGTAACTCTGTCGCAAGACTTAGGGTCTGGCCCGCAAACCTTGGGGTTTGACGCCATCGAAAGCGCGACCACAAACGGTGCGCTACTGAATGTAGATGCGGATTTGGTGAACCCATCGATTGATCTCGTGCTGGTGAAAGTTGCAGACACCGTCACGGGTATTTCATCGGTGGTGAAAAGTGATGCTGTTCAGCTGTTGGAATTGGTTGGGCTGTCACAGGTGAATGGTACTGACCTGACAGTGAGCGATCTTAGCGTTGCACTTGATGATGCCGAGCTCTCCATTGCCAATAGTGACGGCAGTAAGCTCGGTGCAAACGAATTGGTATTCCGGGTGGGCGGCCCGCTGCCATTCAACCTTTCTTTAACAGGCGTGAAGGCTATCGCTACCGGTCGGCGCTTTACGCTGTCCAATGCGGCGGACACGCTAAGCCAGGGTTCAACGGATGACTCCTATGCTACCGAGTCGGGTATTGAATTCGGTGCCTTGGTTTTTGAAGAAATTGACATGGGCGGCGTGCTAGCCAGCGGTGCAGATACTGTCGACGGGCAGACCATGTCACTCGCTTTGACCGGCGGTTCAAACAATATTGCGATTGGCGGGGTAAGATTCAGCCAAGTAGACCAAGTAACTACCGAGGTAACCACCTTTGCCGGTAGTGATGGCGCCGATGTGGTATCCATGGTCGATCGCAAAAACTTTACTGCCAACGACATTGTGATTACCGGTGCAAATAATTTTACAGCAATAGATTTGATTGATGTAGCCGATACCGGTGTCGTCGATGTGGTGTATGGTGAGTCTAATAGAGGCTGGACGCTGCTTACCGCCGGGGGTGTTAGGTCTCGAAATATTAATTTTAGTGGCGTGGAGCAGGTGGTTACCGATACGTCGGATATCACGGTTCAAACTGGGTTGGGCGAAGTGTCGGTAGAGGCGGGCAGTTTTGCAGATGCCGATGCGAGTGGGCGGGCGTTATCTCTTAACGGTACATCATTTCAACGGCGCTCGGGTGCGACCATTGTCGACTTCGATAGTGTCAATGTTCAGGGCGATACAACTCTAGCAGTCGACGGCGAGTCTTTTACGGACGGCGTGCACCTACTTAGCGGCAGTAATAACGTTAAAGTCTTCGAAACAGATTTAGAAAATGTCGCCCGTGTTACGGGCGGCGAGTTGACCACCGCCAGCAACACAAGTTTTGATTTTGAACTAACCGCCGACAACACCTTCGACGTGGCGGGCATTACCTTTACGGGCGTGAGCAGCGTCACCGCCAACGGCAGCAACGACAGCGCCACGGGCGGCACCGATTGGACCTTGCTGGGCGGCGACAAGGCGGCCAGCAGCCGGGGAGTCAACTTCGCCGGTCTGGAAAATGCCAGCGGCAGCAGCAATGTGTTAACCGGCTCGGCCGATGCCGATAGTTTTGTGTTAGGTGGCAGTGCTCTGGCGGCGAACAACATCCTGTTTAGCGGTATTACCACCGTCAATGCCGGCGGTGAAACCGACACAGTGCAAAGCGACAGCAGTACAGTGTGGACCTCCGCGGGCAACAACGCCGCCACCGATGGCACCATTACCTTTAACCAAATTGAAGCTGTCACAAGCGTTGCCAATGGCGCCACACTGTTTGGCCAAGACTCGGCCGGCGATCTGGTGAGCGGCCTCACCGACGACAGCATTACGTTAAACGGCGTTGCCTTCACCAGCAGTGGCAGTTTTGGTGGACTTGATCTGCGCGGCGGCGCCGATAGTCTGAGTCTGGCCGACACCGATAGCAGCACCATCACGGCGAACCAAACCGTCGCGGTCAACAGCCTGGCCTACGACATTGCCGGCGTGGATGCCCTGTCGGGCGGTCGCGTCACCACCCAGGCGGGCAGCCCGGTGACTCTGGTATTGACCGGCGACGGCGCCTTTGATCTCAGCGGCATCGCCTTCACCAACGTTGTACACGTCACCGCACAGGACGGCGGTTCGCTGTCCGGTGGCGATGGCTGGTCCTTTGTGACCGACAGCACCACCGATATCCAAACCTTTACCGACATGGGCTTCACGGGCTTTAGCAGTGTTACCAGCAGTGCCAATGGCCTGTCGGGTTCCAACTTGGCCGATGCCATTGCCGTGACCGACGCCAATAACCTGGTGATCAATGGCATCGCCTTCAACACCACCCACGCCAGCGGCTATACCGACGTGGACCTGCTGACCGGTAATGACACCTTGGCTGCCGGTGGTAGCACGGTCACCCTAACTGGCGCCAGCGGTGCGGCGCGCGTGGCGGGCGTTACCCTGAGCGGTTTGTATGAAGTAAACGATGGGTTGCTGGTGGGCAGCGCCAACGCCGATACCTTTGAAGTGACCGGTACCGAGGCACTCAATGCCAACGCCATCCGCTTCACCGGCATCACCTCGGTTGGCGCCGACAACACCGGCGACCTGGGCGATGATGATATTGTCATCGCGCGCGACGGTGCCAGCTGGACCTTGCTCGACGCATCAGCGCAACAAATCAGCACCGACGGTATTACCTTTACCGGTATCGAGCGCGCCGAAGGCGCGGTAACCAGCCTGACCGTGAGCGATAGCGGTGTCGGCCTGACTTACACCGACAGCAAAACCCTGACAGCCAGCGCCAACCTGGTGTTTGCCTCAACGGCCGACTTCACCAGCCTGAGCGGCGCCAGCAGCAACAGCTTGACCGGCGGTGCCGGGACCAACTGGACCCTCACCGACACAGGCGTGACGGCAAACAGTACCCTGGCGGTCACCGGTTTTGGCACCTTTAACAACGGTAATCTGTCGGGCCGCGCCGGCGAGAGCGACAGCTTTAGCTACAGCGCGGCCACGGGCAATGTGGTGGCCAATAGTCTGACCTTTACCGGCCTGACGACTGTCTCGGGCAATGGCGGCGCCGACAGCGTTGTCAGCGATGCCGACTGGACCGTGGTCAGCGCCGCAAGCGCTAGCACCAACGGCCTCACCTTCAGCGACATCGACACCGTTGAAAGCACGGGCAAACTCACCGGCAGCAGCGGCAATGACGTGTTTACCGTCGCCGGCAGCAGCGTCACCGTGGGCAGCATCAACTACCAGTTGGTGACTGAAGTCGATGGCGGTGGGGGCGACAGTGATCGCGCCACAAGCGCAGAAAGCAACAGCTGGACCGTGGGCACCAGCCTCAGCAGCGGCGTGGGCGCCACCTTCAATGGCATCGCGTTCACCGGTATAGCGCAGGCCGACTCCGGCGCCAGCACCCTGCTAGGCTCCAGCGGTGCGGACAGCTACAGCAACGCCAGTGGCAACAGCGTGTCGGTCAACGGCATTGCCTTCAGTGGTCTGAGCAGCGTGACCACACTCGGTGGCGATGACACCTTGGTGGCGGGCGGCAACAGCGTGTTACTCAGCGACGCGGGCGCCGTGTCCCAGGGCGGCATCACCTTTAACGGCCTGGGCACAGTGGCCGGTGGCTCACTGGCCACCGCCGGCGGCACCAACTACACCTTCGCCCTGACCGCCGACAACACCTTCGACGTGGCGGGCATTACCTTTACGGGCGTGAGCAGCGTCACCGCCAACGGCAGCAACGACAGCGCCACGGGCGGCACCGATTGGACCTTGCTGGGCGGCGA
>NZ_JBTUOC010000085.1:0-28732 GCF_058345725.1 Simiduia sp.
GCACATTATTGCACCGGCAGTAAGCATTCGAATCTATTGCGCAAATATTGCCGCACCAGAAAAGTGAAAAAGCCCCTTCCATTTAAAAATACCGCAGATCTACACCAGTTTGGCACAGCACTTGTATTAACTCTGCTAACAGAATTCATCACCTTAAGTCAGCAGGAGCGATACATGATCAATATCAAAACACTGGCCGCCAGTCTAGCGTTAAGCCTTGGCGCCATACTCCACGCAAACGCCGAACCCGAAAAAGACGAATTAAAATTTGGCTTTATTAAACTCACCGACATGGCCCCCCTCGCCATTGCTTTGGAAGAGGGATTTTTTGAAGACGAGGGGCTGTATGTCGAATTGGAGGCGCAAGCCAATTGGAAAGTACTGCTAGACCGGGTCATCACCGGTGAGCTGGACGGCGCCCACATGTTGGCGGGGCAGCCTTTGGGCGCCACCATTGGCTACGGCACCCAGGCCCACATTATTACGGCCTTCAGCATGGATTTAAATGGCAACGGTATAACAGTTTCCAACACCATTTGGGAGGCCATGAAAAAGCACATCCCCCATGCCGATGGTAAACCCGTGCACCCAATCAAAGCTGATTATTTAAAGCCCGTTGTCGAACAATACAAAGCCGATGGCAAGCCATTTAATATGGGCATGGTATTCCCGGTATCCACTCACAATTACGAGCTCCGCTACTGGCTGGCGGCCGGTGGCATTCACCCAGGCTATTACGCTCCCCACAAAAGCGACACTTCCGGACAGTTGCAAGCGGACGTCTTGCTCAGTGTGACACCGCCCCCCCAAATGCCAGCCACCATGGAGGCCGGCACTATTTACGGCTACTGCGTGGGCGAGCCGTGGAATCAACAAGCCGTGTTTAAAGGTATTGGCGTGCCCGTTATTACCGACTACGAAATTTGGAAAAATAATCCAGAGAAGGTATTTGGCGTCAGCAAATCTTGGGCTGATAAATACCCAAAAACACACATTGCCGTAGTGAAGGCCATGATCCGAGCAGCACAATGGCTGGATGCCAACAACAACGCCAACCGTCCTGAAGCGGTAGAAATTCTATCGAAGCCCTACTATGTGGGCGCCGATGCCGAAGTTATCGCCAACAGCATGACCGGTACCTTCGAGTACGAAAAAGGTGACAAGCGCGAAGTGCCGGACTTCAACACGTTTTTCCGCCATCACGCCACTTATCCCTTCTACAGCGACGCCATTTGGTATCTCACACAGATGCGCCGCTGGGGCCAAATCGCCGAGCACAAACCCGATAGCTGGTACATGGATATAGCCAAGAAAGTCTATCGGCCAGACATCTACCAAC
This sequence comes from Simiduia sp., assembly GCF_058345725.1. Taxonomy (NCBI): domain Bacteria; kingdom Pseudomonadati; phylum Pseudomonadota; class Gammaproteobacteria; order Cellvibrionales; family Cellvibrionaceae; genus Simiduia; species Simiduia sp. The sequence goes on from NZ_JBTUOC010000085.1 coordinate 1,340, forward strand.
TCGCCGCCAAGGCACTGGTTGCGGAGGGAAAGATGCGCGCATCAGACTTCCCCGCCAGCGACGAAAGCGGCTTTAAAGGTCCGCAGACAGGCTTTATCGACGGCGTTGTTTACGACGGCTCCCAACCGAATGCCTATTTAGAAAAATTCGCCATTGGCCTTAAAGCCGACTCTCAACTCTAGATCACGGCCATACGCAAGCTCTGGTTGCACGCGCAACCAGAGTCTGCAAAGGAGATTGCCATGTCAGCCACTTTCACCCTTACCGAACCCATTGCACGCCTGCTTAAGGCCTGCAGCCAAGCACCTGCCGCGGAGCCCGTGCGCCAAACCCTATTGACGGCAGTAACCCTGGTGCTGTTTCTTTGTTGCTGGCACATTGGCGCGAGCAAAATTGACACAAGTCTGGGGCAACTGCCGGGCCCGGCTCAGGTTTACGCACAGGCACAGAGCCTTTGGAGCGAGCACCGCGCAGAGCGCAGCAAAGAGGCGGCCTTTTACCAACGGCAAAGTTTGCGCAACGAACAGAAGTTAGCGCGCGATCCAGCTGCCAACATAAAGTGGCGGGATTATCGCGGCAGACCCACATTTGTCGACCAGATAGGCACCAGCCTGCTTACTGCCTTTGTGGGATTTTTGCTGGCTTCGCTAGTGGCAGTTCCATTGGGCATCCTGTGCGGCCTATCGCAACGCTTTTACAATTCAGTCAACCCGATCATTCAAGTATTTAAACCCATATCGCCTTTGGCGTGGCTACCATTGGTGACCATGGTGGTCTCTGCCGTTTATGTCACCGACGATCCCTGGCTAGCCAAATCTTTTCTAGTGAGTGCGATAACCGTCACCCTGTGCTGCCTGTGGCCCACCCTGATCAACACCACTGTGGCCGTATCCAGTGTCGATCAGGATTTATTAAATGTCAGCCGCGTGCTGCGCCTATCGGCCTTTGCCCACATTCGAAAGATTGTCATACCCGCTGCCGTTCCCGGCATTTTTACCGGCCTTCGTCTGTCGCTCAGCGTAGGCTGGATGGTACTCATTGCCGCCGAAATGCTGGCGCAAAATCCCGGACTAGGAAAATTTGTGTGGGACGAATTTCAGAACGGCAGTTCTCAATCGCTGGCGCGCATTATGGTGGCGGTATTTGCCATCGGCATAATTGGCTTTGCGTTAGATAGAAGCATGCTCGCCCTACAGAAAATCGTTAGCTGGGACAAAAACAGTGCACTGCGCTAGCTGATTATTCTGCACAGAGAATCACCAGCAAACCATCAGACCAACGCTTTTTGCTTTAAATCAGGAGACAATCCAATGGAAGATAAGTATCTAAGTATCGAGCAAGTATCCATGCACTTTCCCACTCCGCAAGGGTCTTTTTGCGCGCTAGACAAGGTATCCCTACGTATTGCCAAGGGCGAATTTATTTCCCTCATTGGTCACTCAGGCTGCGGTAAATCCACCGTCTTGAATATTGTTGCCGGCCTCTACCAAGCCACGCATGGCGGCGTCATTCTCGATGGCAAAGAAGTCAATAGCCCTGGACCCGAGCGAGCCGTAGTCTTTCAAAACCATAGTCTGCTGCCCTGGCTTACAGCCTATGAAAATGTCGAACTCGCCGTTCAGCAGGTTTTTCGCGGCAAAAAAAATAAGGCCGAGATGCGCGAGTGGATAGAGCACAACCTCCGGCTGGTGCACATGGAGCACGCACTGCACAAACGACCCGATGAAATTTCAGGCGGCATGAAACAGCGGGTTGGCATTGCACGTGCGCTGGCTATGGAACCGAAAGTATTGCTGATGGACGAGCCCTTTGGCGCGTTGGATGCACTCACTCGCGCTCACTTACAGGACTCGCTCATCGAAATACAGGCCAACTTGAATGCCACTGTGATAATGATCACTCACGACGTGGACGAGGCCGTCCTTCTGTCCGACCGCATCGTGATGATGACCAATGGACCGGCCGCCACCGTGGGCGAAATTTTATCCCTGGATTTACAGCGACCACGCGATCGATTGGCGCTGGCGAAAGATGTAACCTATAACCGCTACCGGGCCCAGGTGCTTGAATTTTTACACCAGCGACACGCCAATCCTGCAATCAAACCCGCATCGGCCAATGCGCAGCCGGTGAAGGTTCGGGCCGTTGCCTGACGGACAGCTCAGACGCATTGGCACAAGCGTTTCGTCCCATAGTTGTCACACTGCACTGCTAACCTTGGGTTAAATTATGCACGGGGAGGAATGACCTGGTGACACGTTCAGTTAAGCAGGCACTGGTAACGGGAGCCGCCAGCGGTATTGGCTTGGGTTTCACCACTTGGCTTGCAGAACAAGGGTACCGAGTATTTATGGCCGATCTAGACAGCGACGCAGTCGGTGCTGCGGCCAGCCAGGTAAACACGGCACAATACCAGGGTGAATTGATTCCCTGTGTACTGGATGTGTGCGACGAGAAGGGGATAGCGCAATTAAGTCGCGAACTGGGCGCGCTGGATGTCGTAATCAATAATGCCGGCATTCAACATGTGGCGCCGCTCGAAGACTTTGCACCCGACGCCTGGAGTCGGATTATTCAGGTACTTTTAATTGGCCCCGCACTGGTGAGCCGCGCCTTTTTACCCGCCATGAAGGCCAAGAATTTTGGTCGCATTGTCAATGTGGGTTCGATACACGCGCTGGTGGCCTCGCCCTATAAAAGTGCCTATGTCGCGGCCAAGCACGGTCTGCTGGGCTTTAGTAAAACACTGGCCCTGGAAACCGCTGCGCACAATATCACCGTGAACACCCTTTGCCCGGCCTATGTAAAAACGCCACTGGTCGAGAAACAGATCGCCAGCCAAGCAGCCGCCCACGGACTTAGCGAAGCGGAGGTGGTGGAGAGTATCATGTTAAAACCCATGCCTAAAAAAGCATTCATCGCGCAAGAAGAGCTCAATGCGGCACTGTCATTTTGTATTGCCGAGCAAAACCGTAATTTTACTGGGCAGACGCTGGTACTCGATGGCGGCTGGACAGCGCAATAGTGCGCTAGAGTAATCAACAACACAGGGCAAAGGCTTCTTACCATGGGTGACAACTACGCCGACATGTTGGCGCAACTGACGCAACACACACTCCAACAATGGCAGGCCTTTGGCCAACCCGCGGTTGCGGCACAAGGCGCCAGCGCCAAGGTCAACGCCCAAGACTTGCTAGCCCTGCAGATGGAATGTCTCAGCAAACAGCACCAATTGTGGGGCGAGTTAACACGCGCCATTCAGTCGCAAAGCCCGCTACCGGAGCTGGCACACGCCACCCAAGACAAGCGCTTCGAAGACAGCGATTGGCAACAGCAGCCCTTGTTCAGTTTCCTTCGGCAGTCCTATCTGCTCAATAGCCAGCTCGTCGAGAAGCAGTTAGCCGCACTGGAATTTGACGACGCGCACACCGCCCAACAAGTGCAGTTCTACTGCCGGCAGTGGCTAAACGCGTTAGCGCCCAGTAACTTTGCCTGGAGCAATCCCGAAATCGTGCGCACAACCCTGGCCGAGCAGGGCGAAAATTTACGCCAGGGCATGGCAAACTTTCTCGACGACCTGAGCCAGAGTCCCGCGCAAGCGCTACGGATCAGCCAGGTTAGCAGCGACGAATTTTCCGTCGGCCGCAACGTGGCCAATACCGACGGCGCGGTGGTGTACCGCAACGCCATTATGGAGTTGATTCAATACGCGCCCAGCACCGCCGAGGTTTACGCGCGCCCGCTACTACTGATACCGCCGTTTATTAACAAGTTCTACATTTTGGACCTCAATGAACGAAAATCACTGGTGCGCTGGCTGGTGGCGCAGGGCTATAGCGTATTTATGATTTCCTGGGTCAATCCAACCGCAGAACACCGGGCCTTTGGCTTTGAACACTACCTGCTAGAGGGCGCGGTCACTGCCTGCCGCGTGGTGAAAGCCATCACCGGCACCGAGCAGCTAAACGCGGCGGGCTACTGTGTCGGCGGCACCTTGCTGGCCGCAGCACAGGCCTGGCTGAAAGCGCGCGAGGAGGCCTGGCTGTCCAGTGTGACGCTACTGACCACCCTGCTCGATTTTTCAGAACCCGGGGATTTGGGTCATTACATGAGCCGCCCCCTGTTGGACGCCCTGTCGGCCGACATTTCGCAAAAAGGCTATTTTGACGGCAGGGTCATGGCCACCAGTTTTAATTTCTTGCGCGAAAACAATCTCTACTGGCCCAACTTTATTAACAATTATTTGAAAGGTAAAAAGCCACCGGCCTTCGACTTGCTGTTTTGGAACAGCGACTCCACCCATTTGAGCGCTGCTATTTTCGAAGAGTATGTCAAGGGAATGTACCTGGATAACCGGCTGATCAAGGCGGAGCTGGAAGTCGATAGCACGCCCATTGCGCTGGCCGCCATTGATTGTCCGGCCTATTGCGTGGGTGCACACGCTGACCACATTGTGCTGTGGACCGCCGCCTACCAGAGTGCACGCCAGTTGGCCGGTCCCACGCAGTTTGTACTGGCCGGTTCCGGTCACATTGCCGGCATCGTCAACCCGCCCGATCAACAAAAGTACGGCTTCCAATGTCTGCCCAACACCACGACTGGTCTACCCATCGACAGTGCCGACTGGCTGTCTGCGGCAGACACTCATAGCGGTTCCTGGTGGCCGCACTGGGCCCAGTGGCTGGCCGAGCAGGCAGGCCCCACAGTGCCCGCCCGAACGCTCGGCAATGACGATTACCCCCCGCTCTGTCCCGCGCCCGGCGACTATGTGCACCAGCGTATCTGAGCGACCGCGCGGCAGCCGCTTGTGGCCATTGGCCGGCCGCGCTATTCTGGCAACTTCCCCGTTAGCCACTGGCCAAGCCCTTGATTATTGTAAAAAAATATCCCAATCGCCGCCTGTACGACACCAGCAAAAGTCAGTACATCAACCTCGACGACATCAAAGCAATGATCAACCAGCATGTGGACTTTCAGGTGCTGGACTCAAAAACCGGGGTGGATGTCACCAAAAGTCTGTTGCTACAAATTATCAGCGAGCAAGAGGCCACCGATCAGCAGTCGCTGCTCACCAATACGCTGCTCAAACAACTCATTCGCTTTTACGACAGCGATCAGCAAGCTTTTTTACGTCAGTACCTGGAACAAAGCCTGGCCCATTTCCTCGATCAGCAGGGCGCCATCGAAACGCTGATGAAGCAAATGGTAAACGCGGGCCCCATGGGTATCTTCAACCAGATGATGGAACAAAACATGCAGTTCTGGCGCACCGACGCCAAAGACAAGAAACCCTGAGCCCCGGCCCACTCACACGTCCGTACTACCTGCATCCTCAATTTGCTGCACCGCAACAAAATTCTGTTGACCTCTACAGAAGGACTGGCTATGCTTTTCAAACATCATGCTGCAGCGCAGCAAATCAACAAGGAGCTAGACCATGTTTGAGCAAATGACCGAGCAGTTCCAGTCCGCCCTTAAGCCTGCCAACAGCTTGCTGGCGGTCAACATCCAAACCTTTGAAAAACTGACCCAGCACAACACGGCGCTGGTGACTGGCATGGTGAACGACACTATGTCCTTCACTAAAAGCCTGTCCGATAAAAAAGATCTAAACGCTTTTTTAGAGGCCCAAAAGAGCTTCCTGGAAGATATGCAGGAAAAATTAACCAGCGCCACTAAAGAAACTTACGGCATCGTCACCGAGGCGCAAGAACAGGCCTCAGAAATGCTGAAAGAAGCTTGGAGCAGCGCAACACCGGCCGCGGCCAAATCCGCCAGCAAAACTGCTAGCAAGGCCGCCTAAGGCGTTTTGGCGGCCCGGGTGGCCGCCAATTTATCCGTCAGCCAACCACCTTCCAGCCTGCTGCAATGCAGCAACAGGAGCGAATGTGCGCTACCAAACCTTCGAAACCTATACTCGCAACATGCGCGTTTGGCACGAGTGGTTTAACTTGGGCCAACACCTCAACAACCTGAACCCACTGGCACATACGCCCTTCTACCGCGCTCAAAATGCGGTACTTGAAATGGGCCTACGCATTACCCAGCACTACGAAAAGCAGGAGTTTGGCATCCGCGAAGTGGTTATAGACGGCCAGACGGTCAATGTTTACGAGCGCGTGGTGTACGACAAACCCTTTTGCAATTTGATTCACTTTAAGCGGCGCGCGCACCACAATGAACACAAGGTGCTATTGATCGCGCCGCTCTCTGGCCATCACGCCACCCTAGCCAAGGGCACAGTAGAGGCACTGCTGCCCGATCACGAGGTGTATATCACCGATTGGCTGGACGCCCGCGAAGTCCCCTTGAGCGAGGGCGAATTCAGTTTTGACACTTACGTCGATTATCTACTGGAATTTATTGAACATCTGGGCGAAAACACCCATGTGATCGCCATCTGCCAACCTACGGTACAGGCGTTAATTGCCACCGCAGTGCTGGCCGCCAAGAAAAGCCCAGCCACGCCAAAATCCCTGACCTTGATGGCCGGGCCGCTGGACAACACTAAGAATCCAACGCGGGTGAACGAATACGCCGCCGAGCACCCCATGGAGTGGTTTCAGAATTTCGCCATTATGACGGTCCCCAAGGGCTACCCCGGCGAGGGCCGCCGTGTCTACCCGGGCTTTTTGCAGCTTGGCGGTTTCCTCACCATGAACCTCGATACCCACACCCGCAAGATGCTCAATTTTTTTCAGAACTTGATCAGCGGTGAAGAGGAAGACGCCGATCGCTTTCGGGCCTTTTACGATGAATATATGGCGGTACTCGATATTCCAGCGGAGTTTTACCTGGAAACCATTGAGCGGGTATTCAAGAACAATGAGATAGCGCGCAATACGATTACCCACCACGGCAAGCCGGTGGATTTTTTAGCCATCGATAATACTGCGCTGCTAACTGTAGAGGGCGCCATGGACGACATTTGCGGCATAGGCCAGACTGAGGCAGCCCAGGACATTTGCAAAAACATTCCCAAGCATATGCGCAAACACCATCTGCAACAGGGCGCTGGCCACTACGGAATTTTTAGCGGCTCCAAATTTCGCCAATTTGTACGCCCGGTGGTGACGGATTTTATTCATAAATACAGCAGTTAGTCCTTGATACAGCCAGCACCTCAGTCCGTGCGCCTGTGGCGCGCGCGATTAATCCGTGCGTCGCGCCGCATCAAGCAAGGACTTTCGTATTGCTTTGAACGATCAACTGAATTACTGAAGCAGGGCAGCCAGCGGATAGGGTCAGCTGCGCGCCCGCCATCGATACCATGACACGGGCACACGCCACTTAAGGTTGAGTTATGACATATACTGTCCGCCGTTTACCGACAAGGTAGTACCGGTAATAAAGTCGGCGTCGTCAGCGACTAAAAATTTCACACAGCGAGCCACATCCTCGGGCTTGGCCAAACGGCCCACGGGAATTTTGTCGATAATTTTTTGCAAGACTTCCGGGGCTATGGCGCGCACCATTTCGGTGTCTACGTAACCGGGCGCAACAGAGTTCACCGTGATGCCATAGCGAGCACTTTCTTTGGCCAACGATTTGGTGAAGCCACACATGCCGGCTTTCGCGGCAGCATAGTTAGTTTGTCCAAACTGCCCCTCCAGCCCGTTGATAGAGCTAATATTTACGATGCGGCCAAATCTGCGCTCGCGCATACCGGCAATCACAGCGTGACAGGTGTAAAAGCAAGAGGACAAATTTGTCTCAATCACATCCTGCCAGTTTTGCGGTGTCATTTTATGCAGTACCCCGTCGCGGGTAATACCGGCATTGTTGACCAACACTTCAATGGGGCCCAAATCCGCCTCTATGGTGCGGATGGATTGTTCCGTGGCCTCAAAATCCGACGCGTCAAATTTAAACACGGGAATACCCGTGCGCTCGGAAAATTCCTGCGCCACCTGCTGGTTGCGCTGATAGCTCGCCAACACGCGATAACCTTCTTCCTGCAGCCCCAAACTGATAGCCTCGCCGATACCGCGCGTGCCACCTGTTACCAGGGCCAGTCGATTAGTGGTAGGTGCTTTTGCAATCATAATCACTCCGTTGCGTTAAACGCGTTCAAGAATGTGGGTAAAGGCAGAGCCGGCGGCACCACCCAGGTTTTGCGCCATGGCCACACGGGCATTGGCTACTTGCAGCAGACCAGCCTGCTCGGTGAGTTGTAAAAAACACTCAGCGATTTGATAGACGCCGGTGGCACCCACCGGATGACCGCGCGCCTTCAGGCCGCCAAAGGTGGTGATGGGCAGGCGACCGTCGCGGCTGAAGGCACCTTCGGCGGCGGCTTGTGTCGCCGTGCCCGGGTCGACAAAACCCGCAGCTTCAAGACTCAACGCGGTAATCACCGTATAGGCATCATGGGGTTCAAAAAAATTGATATCGGCGGGTGTTTTGTCGGCCATGCGGTAAGCGCGCAGGGCCGAGTCCTGGGCCGCCTGCAGCGCCAGCGGATTTCGACGATGTGCTATGGCCAACGCGTCGCTGGCACAGCTAGACGCACTGATTTTCACTACCGGTAAACCCCGCGCCTGCGCCGCCAAAGCCGTCTCGCGGTTGGCTAACAGCACCGCCGCGGCGCCATCGCAAATGGGTGGCGCATCAAATAAGCCGATGGGCTCAGCCAGCGGTCGACCCTGGTTATAGTCTTCGGTGGTAATGGGTTTGTGCAGCATCGCATAGGGATTGTGCAGCGCGTTGCGGTGCGCGTTTATGGCGAAGGGCGCAAAGGCACTGCGCGGCACCTGGTAGCGCGCCATGTAGGCCTGCATAAGCTTGGCGTTAAGGGTAATAAAAGTTTCACCCTGGCCACCCTCGTGCGCCCAATGAGATGCCGTCGCCAAACCTCGGCTAACGTCGTCGCGCGTGTTGCGACTCATTTGCTCGACGCCCGCGACCACCACACAGGGGTGCAAACCCGCTGCCACAGCCATAAAACCCAAACGTATGGCCGCTGCGCCCGATCCACAGGCGGCCTCGGCCGTAATAGTTTCTACACCTTGCAATTCAGCATACTGGGCCACCAAAGGCGCGAGTAATTGTTGGTTGGACAAGATACCCGACAGCATATTGCCCAGATAAAGCGCGCCCACCGCATCTGGCGCAATAGACGCTACTTCAAAGAGCGGGGTGATAGCCCGGGCGGCCATCGCAGCCAAATCGTCTGTGTCCGATTTGACGGCTGGAATGCGCGCCACGGCGATAACGTAAACCTCTTCCATTGTGTTCACCTCTGTGAAAATCACTCGGTTTGGGTCAGCTCCCAAGCCAGAGGTGCAAAGTCTGCGCCACAAATATGAACAATCATTGACAGCGCCCGATAAGTGCCGCTATTTCATGATATTTATTTTTCTGTTAGTTCTTGCGTACTAGCTGCACTGAAAAAAGTTACGAAATGAAAAATATCGGTCGCATTTCAGCGTTGATTTTCTTGCCTGCTGTCTCGCATTGGCGACGACGTGCACCACGAATTGGCACGCGTACGAGCAACGCCTCATAAAGCAGCGCGGTACCAGTGCCACGAGCGAGGCGTTTTATAATCGAAAAGAATATTAAATATTTATGAAGGCAGATTTTTAATCTTCATGGAAGTCGAGTGCCACGCGATTGCGGCCCGAGTCTTTGGCGCGGTACAAGGCGTTATCTGCGCGATTTACCAGCTGAGAAAACTCGGTATCCGTCTGAGTGCATTGCGCCACTCCCACACTTACGGTGACAGAAAGGTCGTCGGTTACCTCGCGCAAATCGGTTTCACTGACACACTGGCATAAACGCAGCGCGACCTCGTGCGCCTGTGCAAGGTCGACACCCGGCAATGTGACTAAAAACTCTTCGCCGCCGGTGCGCCCTAGGCAATCGTCCGCGCGCAGGCAACCCGCTGCCACCTCGGCAATTTTTTGCAGGACCCTGTCGCCCACTTCGTGCCCCCAGGTGTCGTTGATGCGTTTGAAAAAATCTACGTCAAACACCAGCACACTGAAATTGGTACCCTGTTGCCGGAAATGATTGAGCAGCTGCTGGCCGGTTTGATAGATGCTGCGGCGGTTAGGCAACCGGGTGAGTTCGTCGGTCATGGCCATGCTTTTTAACGCGCGCGAACGACGCCACTGGCGCACGGCCAAGGCAACGAGTGCGAACAATACCAAGGTGGCGCAGGCCAGAAGCAATCCCTGCCAACGCCGACGCTCCTCTAAATACTTAAGGCGCGCCTGGCGCACGTCCCGCTCCGATTTCAACGCGCGGTTCTCGGCGTCTTTGCGCGCGGCATCGAATTCGATGCGCATTCGAGTACTGGTTTGATCGCGCAGTTTAATCATCAGTTCTTCGTGGGTTTGCTGGTAGGCGCGCAGGGCATCATAGGCGGCCTGCCACTGCCCCATGTCACCCAACGCCTGTGCTTTGAGCTTTTGTATCCAGGCGAGGTAACGCTGATGGTCCTGCGCCAGCACTACCGGTTCGGCCGCCTCCAGCAGTGTTACGGCCTCGGCGTACTGGCCCACTACCAACAATTGACTGGCTTTGAATAATTGCCACAGCGCGGTATTTACGGGATCGGCGGATTGATCCAACAGGGGTTCCGCGCGCTTCAACGCTGCTCGTGCTGCCGGCTCATCACCGGCGCGCAAGCGGTTATCGGCAATGGCAATGAGCGTGCCCAATAGCGCGCGCGGCTCTCCGCTGGCCTCGTCGATTTGTAAAAGCTCGCGGTAAATTGCGTAGGCAGTGTCGTATTCCTCCAAATCATCGTAGGTCAGCGCCAACATGAAGCGAGTACCATTGGCGCTTTCTGTGTCGTTGCGCTGCTGGTAGATACCGATGACTTCCTCCAGCAGACCTTTGGCACGCGCGTAATCACCCATGCGGCGGTAAGTGTTGGCCACCATCGACAGGGTGTAAGCCGTCCAGTAGCGGTTGCCCACTAGGTGATACAGTTGGTGTGCCACCTGTAAATCATTGAGCGCCTGCGCCAAATCCCCTTGCAGGGCCAACAGCTCGCCCTTAGCGCTCAGTGCGTCGGCGATAAGCCGCCGATCTTCAGTAAGCTCCGCCAGCTTGAGCGCGGCCTGATAATCTTGCAGCGCCAACTTATATTCGTTGTTGACCTCGCGAAACCAGCCGCGACACAGTTGATAGTCCACTTGGGCGGGTAAATCGCCACGGGCCATGGCGCGGTTGAGCCAGCCGGTGGCGTTGACAATGGCTTCGGCAATGTCCGCCTGACTGGTTTCACCTTGCATCCAGCATCCCAGGCGCCGGTAGCGCTCTTGTGTGGCGGAGTCGGCTGCTTCAATGCGCGGCGCCAGGGCGTTGTAGGCCTTGCGATATTCCTCTGCTGTCGCCACTAATTCGGCATCTTCCAACTGGCGCAGCGCTGCGTCCAACGATGGGACCGCTGCCTGTTCGGCCGCCTGATCAACGCCTTGCGCCGCTAAGGGGAACCAGATAAAAGCGATTCCAATCGCCAATAAAACGCGGGGCGTCCCTGTCCACGCCGATCGCCAGAAGGGCATAGAACCTCAGTGTTAATGTCTGTGTGCAGCACAGAGTATAAATTAAATTCACGGCCCCGCCGCGATTGCTGCAGGGCACAAAAAAGCCCCGGCTAGCGGGGCTTCATGAGGGGCGAAACCGACGCCCCTAGATTTCAATCGGGTTGGCAGACCCTACACCCTAAGACCTGCCACTGATTGATTACTCAACTTCGACTTGGCCTGCGGCCTTGTCGTTTGGTAACAGCCACATGTATTGACCGCTGCCAGACAGGCGCTGTACCTGTACCCGCGAGCGCGCTTCGATAGCGACCGAGGGCTGATCGACAATCACTTCATTGGCCAGGTCGATGCTGCCGTACTGAACGTCGACGCTGTCGCCGTCAGTTTGGCTGTAGGACTCTAACCAGTAGTTGAAGGTGGTGTCGCCGGGCTCCAAGAAGCCGTAATCACCATACAAATCAACCGTGTGGATAGCGCTGGCATCATTGTAGTCGTTCGCCACCAGATATTCCAAAACGAAGGAACCCGTGTTTAAGTTCTGCAATGCGGTAACCATCTGCCCATTGGGATCATTGGCGCCGGTCAACCAGCCCTGATCGTAAGAGTAGAGGATGTAGTCGTCGATGCCATCTTCATTGGTATCGATGTACATGGCAGTCCAGAGCTGCGACAGGTTGTTCCAGGGCGCCTCGGTAGCCAAACCAAACTGCAGTACTGGGTAACCAAAATCGGCCACGCGATAGCCCAGCGCCTTGATAGCGTTGGAGGTACCATCCAGGAACAGACCATCTTCGCCAGCCAGAGTAAAGCCTTCGGCGATCCCCATGCCTTGGCCTTGGTTGTGCAGTGTGAAGTTACCGCGACGATCTTCGCGCGTGCGAATCCGAGACGCGGGATCGACCACAGCCAGATAGCCCACGGTCAACTTGTCTTCACCGTCGTCGAAGATCAGCCAGCCATCGACTTCCGTCTGACTGTAGAAGGCGTCATCTGCCGGCAGCTCAGAGGCATCTACTTCCAGTGTCACCAGAACGGGGCGCTTGCTGTTGCGCCCCATGTGCACACGGCTTGGGAAGCGCAGCGACACGCCGGGAACGGCGCGGTTGGCAACGTGGGTGACATTAAAGGTACGGCTGGAAGAAGACAGGTTCTTCAGCTCAATCTTTTCATGTACGCGCACATCGCGATCTTCATTGATACGGCCAAAGCTGATAGCGCCGGGCATGGCGATACTGCTCAACTGCGCTGCAGTTGCCACATTGATGACACCCGTGCCCTGCAATGTCAGCGGGTAGGGCGTATCGGTGCCAGGGCCCGCGCTGTTTGCCGGGTGCGAGCTATTTTGCAGCAATGCTTTGATCGCGTCTGGCTCCAGGTTGGGGAAGCGCTCTAGCAATACCGCTGCGGCACCGGCCACGTGAGGCGTTGCCATAGAAGTCCCGCTCAAGCTAACTGCACCATCGCCCGATTGGGTCGCGGCAGACGAGATACCTACGCCCGGTGCGGCCAGATCGGGTTTAAAGTCAGACCCGCCATTGTTGGGGCCGCGCGAGCTGAAGCCCGCCAGGGTGTCGTCGTTGTCCGGGAAGGGCACATAGTTGTTGGCATCTAATACACCCACCGCCATGTCACCACCGGTCATAGCGCCGTAAATGGCTTCGCCATCTGCCAATGAAATCATGGCAGCGTGTAGATCAACCGGAGAGCCACCCATGATGATGGGCGCGCCCGGCGCATTGTTAAACACAATGGCACCGCTAGCGCCGGCATCCAGTGCATTTTGCAATTTGGTGGTAAAGGCACAGGCGCCGCGCTGCAGCAAGGCCACCTTGCCGGTCATGTCGTTGGCCAGCGGCGTACAGGCATTCAGGGGGCTGGCAATTTCCAGCGGACCACTGATGGGGCTACCGTCTTCCAGGGCCGGTGAAATTCCCGAATAGGCAGCGTTATAGTCACCACCCACCAGATCGCTTTCAATCTTTACGGCGAATTCATTGGCGCCGCCAGCCACGGTAGCGGCCACTGCGATAGTTTTCTTGCCGGCTGCTGGCGCGCCGTGCACGTAGGGCACACCGTTGCCAGAATTACCGGCCGCTACCACCACAACCACTCCCATGTTGGCCGCATTATCGGCAGCAACAGAAGACGGGTCATCTGGGTGACCAAAGTCAGAACCCAAACTCATATTGATCACGTCGGCACGGTCGTCAACGCTGCCGTCGCCATTGGGGTCCAGCGCAAATTCGATGGCGTCGACAGTCAGCGCGGTGGAACCGGCCACATCGCCAAATACTTTCAAGGCCCAGATTTCAGCGTCTTTCGCCACACCTGGCCCCACCTTACCTTCAACGCCGCTACCCGCAGCCGTACCCGCTACGTGCGTACCGTGGCCGTTGTAGTCCATGGGGTCGGGATCGGGCTTGGGAATACGCTGCTCTTCGGTGCCGCCGGCGTTGTAGTCGGCGCCGGCGAAGTCATAACCCATGGTGACTTTGCCCGTGGGGAAGGTGCCTGGCTCGATGACACTCGGGTCATTGCCCTCGTAGTTGCCGTCGCCGCCAAAGTTCTGGTGCAAATAGTCGACACCGGTATCGATCACGGCAATTTTCTTGCCCGCACCCGAGAAGCCCATGTCCCAAGCATCGTTACCACCGATCCAGGGCACAGACACGCTATTCATCAGCTTGTGGTGAGGTACGCGCATGACGCGCTTGACGCCAACCAGGGATTGGATGGCAGCCAAGTCTGAGCGCTCCACAATCCACTTGCTGCCGTTCACGCCTGCGGTGAAGCTTTTGACTTCAGTGGCGCCCAGCTTTTGCATTTTTGCCCGGAACTGGGACTGCTCGGACTTGATCTTCTTGGCGTGTGCCAGTTGGCGGTCGCGGGTGGGCTCCGTTTCGGAAGCGGCCAGCTCGCTAACCACGAAACCCGCTACTGAGGGGCTTTCCAGCTCGACAAAAATCTCTATGCGGTTCTTGCCCGCGGCGATAGGGGCGTGTTTGGCGTCTAGTGCTTGGCGCTCTAGCGACAGCTTGGCAGGGTCTAAGGCCTGCGCGCCAGCCAAAGTGGCTACCGAGCAAGACAGACAAAGTGCGACGGACTTGCCGAGCACAGTTAAGGGCATTTTTTTCATAAGCCGACTCCATGGACATCAATGAACGGTCAGTTGGCGGGGGTAACGCTAACTGAGCGTATTTTGGTAAACACCGTACCTGATGAGTAACTTCGCGACAGGCCGGAATCCGCCGCCAAGCCCTGAAAGGGTTATCTCGGGGACTGACGGGAGACTCGGAACAACCCCAATAGCAATTTATTTTTATGGTTATTCGAGCACTCAATTACAACGTAAGAGTCGCCTCAATCCACAATCAGCCGCAACGGTATTTCGACTTAATTTCGCTTAAAAACGGGAAAAGCGGAGTATTGTATGAAGTGCCAGCCGAAACTAATGCTTTAGTTGCAGCTCACTTAGAATCCACGCCTGGAACCAGCGTACAGCTTGCCCTGCATTTCCTCGCCAAGGCCATCGGCCACCTTTATAATCGCTCACCTTATGTCTGTACTGCATGGAACGCACTATGAACGGAATCGCCAACCTGGGCTTTCAAACCCAGCAGCCCCACCAGAGCCACGCCCAGCGCTTCATTCCCTTTTCAGCCAATACCACCGGTAAGTGCGGTCGCCCCGTGTTTATTGATGCGAAGCTGCTGCCTGATTTTATTATTAACATTGATTTAAATACCCATAGGGGTCGACAGACTGTACTGCGGATTGAGCAACTACGCGCCACAGGCGGAGGCATCAACGCATTCCAAAGTACAGACCGCGCCGCCAAACATATGAGTTTGGTAGATGAGCTAGAGGTCTATTACTACATTACGCAAGAAGGCCGTTCGGGCACGCCTAATGGCCTATACATAACCAATATCAAGAAGCACCAGAAAAGTGTTAGAGAAAAGGGCTTATACACGATTGCAAATGACCAATTTTCAGAGACTTTAAGCGAGCGCTTTACTGAGCCACAAGTCTGCATCAGCAGCAGCTCAAGCTTAGGCAGTGCCATGCAAAAAGCTGAGCTCCACATCGACAAAGACGGCTGGGGAAAGACGCCAAAGTATCAGATGTTTTTTATACCAAGCGCCCTAATTAATAGTGAAGGCAGATGGGTAAGCCCATCCCAAAAATCACTCAACGAAGAAAGAATTACCAAAGAACTCGGAAACATTATTCACGAAACTCAGACGTACTTGGTCAAATCTAAAAGCGAAGAAAAGATACGGATCAGGGTGTTTGACGAAGCCTCAGATACACTCGAAAGGAGCCTTGACAACTCGAGCATCAGCCTTGACAAGTTAGGATTTGAACTTATAGATCCAACAGGTAGCGCCATTTCACTACTTAAAAAACTCAGCAGGAAAGACGCACGATTATCACCTAGCGCTATTAAAATTACGAACCACTCTTCCGCACTAAAACTATCTTCTGTTCGCGCCCAACTTAGCAGATTGCTTAATAGCAGAGGATTAACAAAAAACGCCAACCAAGTCTTAGATCAAACTGAATCCTCAGATGCCGCCTTAACTGTTGGAAAAAGTATTAGCAGGCAATCAGCAAACTTTATGTCAGCCGTTAGACAGGCGAGTTTACTGAGCCAGTGGACAAGCAAATGAGCATCTCTGAAATCTACACTTCAGGCGAAATCACACAAGTCGCCGTTGGTCGTAAAAAGATAGCTTTTATAGCGCCAGAGTTCAGCACTCTCGCCCTTATCAACCCGCGATCCCACGAAATACAGGATCGATACTTAGCTGAAAAGCCTGCCGAAGCAATGACTATTCCAGTGTTTTCACTACTATGGAATTTAAAGGATAAAACCTCCGAATCGATATTCGGAGAGATATTTTTGAAGTCATCACTTGCCCTATCAAGCAAAAGTGGTCTAAATAGTTTGGCGGATATAGGTGCTTTCATTCAGAGCCAGAACACGCTCAACAGTCAAAGCATTCCACTACATCACACAAATGTTGCAACTATTAAGATAATCTCCAGCAATATCGAAACTACGTATTACCACAATCAGGAACTTACTACACAAAGCAACTTACAGAACCACAGCTACTACTTACCTGCAACAGACCATGTGGCTATCAAACTGCACTTCTCTATTTCACTATTTGACAATCCGATTAATGAGCAGAACATCAATTTCGATGCACAATCTGTTTGTCAGGAATTTTTAACCCACGTTAGATTTTCAACGCTCGATCTACCCCTTACCTCTGTCGAACCTCTCGTCAATACGCCCCCCGACAACAGCTGGTAATCATCACAAAACCTTCTGAAGTCAGCAAAATAACGCATTTCTCAATCCAACCAATGGCCACTATGCTTAGACTCTACAAATTTTGGGAGTCTGGCGATGCAAACCTGTGGCGAATTATTGGCGAAGTACTTGGATGCCTATGGCATTGAGGTGGCCTTTGGGATTCCTGGCACCCACACCATCGAACTGTACCGGGGCCTGCCGCAAACGCGTATTCGCCACGTGACACCGCGCCACGAGCAGGGTGCGGGCTTTATGGCCGACGGCTATGCGCGGGTGACGGGCAAGCCGGCGGCCTGTATTACCGTGTCTGGCCCGGGTGCGCTCAATATCAGCGGCGCCATGGGCCAGGCTCTGCAGGACTCCCAGCCCATGCTGGTAATTTCGGCCGATAACAATACATGGCAGCGTGGCCTCGGCGAGGGCCGCCTGCACGAAACGCGTAACCTGCAGGCGGCCATGGCCGAGTGCGCGCGCTGGGCACACACACTTACCCGCCCCGATGAGCTGCCCAAAGTCATGGCGCGTGTATTTGCCATTTTCGCCAGCGAAAGACCGGGCCCAGTGCATCTCACGCTACCGCTGGATGTGATTACTGCCGCCGCCGATCACGTGCCCCTGGAAATCTGGCCCCTGCCCAGTCGGCCGGCGGCTACCACTGAGGCGCTGACCCAGGCGGCCACACTGTTGAACAGTGCCCAGCGTCCGCTACTGGCCCTGGGCGGAGGCTGCGCCGACGCACAACCCCAGGTAATGGCGCTGGTGAACGCGCTGCAAGCACCCGTCAGCCTGACCCACAACGCCAAGGGCTTGCTGCCGCCCGACCACCCCCTGCTACTGGGTTCCAACCCGTCGTTTGCCTCCATTCGCCACGAGTTTGAACAGGCCGATATAGTATTGGCCATCGGCACCGAACTTTCCGAAACCGATTACGACTTTTTCTTCAAAGGCGATTTTCACATACCCGGCCAGCTCATCCGGGTCGATATCGACAGCCAACAGCTGACGCGCAATTGCCGCCCCGCCCTGGCCATTCAGTCCGACAGTGCCGCCTTTATGGCTAGCCTGGCGCCCAGATTGGCGAACGAGCGACAGGCGGACAGCATTGCGCGCGTGAGCGTTGCCAAAGAGAAGCACCGCTCGCAGGAGCGGCACCCCGGCTACCAGGCCTTTTTGGATTGCCTACTCGACACCTTGCCCGAGGCCATTGTGATGGGTGACTCCACCCAGCCGGCCTACTATGCCGCCAATCAGTTCGATGCGCGGGCACCGCGCAGCTTTGGCTCAGCCGCCACCGGCTACGGCACATTGGGCTGGGCGCTGCCGGCAGCCTTTGGCGCGCGCCTGGGCAACCCTAAGCGCCCGGTCATTGGGCTGCTTGGCGACGGGGGCGTGCAATTTTCTTTAAATGAGCTGGCCACTGCCGTCGAGGCAAAGATTCCCGTGACCCTGGTTATCTGGCACAACCACTGTTACGAAATGATTGCCATGAATTTCCGAGACGCCGGTATGGCGCCCATGGCCTGTGATATCTACTCGCCCGACTTTATCAAGGTGGCCGAGGGCTACGGTTGCCGCGCCACCCGCGCGCGCGACCTCAATGCGCTGGCCCACGCCCTGCGCGAGGCACAACAGGCCGACGTGCCCACAGTCATTGAGGTGCACGAGCGCGATTTTATTTAACGCGCCCGGGGCCGCTATAATGGCGCCCCTTTTACCACCTGGAAGCCCTCAATGTCCGTTTCGCCGCCCCTTCTCAGCGACAGCTACCTGCAGCGATTTGGCGGCATTGGCCGGCTCTATGGGCGCGCCGCCCTCGATCACTTGCACGGCGCGCACTTTATGGTGATTGGCATCGGCGGCGTGGGCTCCTGGGCCGCCGAGGCCCTGGCGCGCACCGGCGTGGGCACGCTGACACTGGTCGATCTGGATGAGGTGTGCGTGACCAACAGCAACCGCCAGCTACACACGCTGGCCAGCACCATTGGCCAGGCCAAAACCGAGGTCATCGCCGAGCGGCTACGGGGCATAAATCCCGACATTACCGTGCATTGCGTGGAGGATTTTATCGCCCCCGAAAACGTTGCCGAAATCGTTCACAACCACTTGGATTTCGTGCTCGACTGCATCGATTCGGCCTTCGTTAAAGCGGCGCTAATCGGCCATTGCAAGCGTCAAAAGACACCGGTCGTGACCGTGGGATCGTCCGGCGGTAAAACCGACCCGCGCCAAATTGACTCAATCGACCTCGCAAAAACCACTAACGACCCGTTGCTGGCCAAAACCCGTAACAACTTGCGCCGGCACTACAATTTCAGCCGCAACGCCAAACGCAATTTTTCCATCGAGGCTATTTACTCCACCGAGCAATTAAAATTTCCAGCCGCCGATGGCGGCGTGTGCGAAAACAAGTCGGCGCTGGGCGCAGAAGTAAAGTTGGATTGCGGTGGCGGGCTGGGCGCCGCCACCATGGTCACCGCCAGTTTTGGCATGATTGCCGCCAGTCGCGCCATTGCGCGCTTTTTGAGCCGGCAAAAAAACTCGCCCACACCCCGACAACCCTAATCCGCGTTCAGTTCGCGTCGAATGCGCTGTACCAAAGCATTGAATCCATTGCTGCGCGAGGGCGACAGGTGTTTCTCCAGCCCCAGCTCCCGCAAGAGCCCAGCCAGGTCGAGCGCCCGGATGGCCGCAGTGGACTGCCCCTGAATGTGCACCAGCAGCAATACCGCCAAACCTTTTACGATGCGGGACTCGCCGTCCACGGCAAACCAATGCAATCCCTTCTCTTGTTGATGCGCCAGCCACAGCGCCGTTTCGCAACCGGGCACCCGTTGCTCGTCGCGACGCAACCAGGGTTTGGTCTGAACGCGGTTGCCCCAGGCCATCAGCATCTTGTACTTTGCTTGCCAGCCCTGTGCGCGAGTTAAATCGGCGGGCGCCAGATCGTCAATAGCGTCCACCGGGGGTTGAAAAGCCATGCGAAAACCCAAAGTGTCTAACGGTGCGCCAGTCTACCCTAATCGCCAGCGGCAACTGTAGCCCTGACCACGATCACCCTTAACTGGATACAAAATGCGCGATTTACCGAGCCGCTACGGCGGATTATCAAAGTTTTTGCACTGGAGTTCGGCATTGCTGACCCTTGCGCTGTTTGGGCTTGGGCTCTGGATGGTGTCGCTGGATTACTACCACACCTGGTACCACCGCGGCCCGGCGCTGCACGTGAGCCTGGGCCTGCTACTGCTGTTGCTGACTATTGCGCGCTTGTGTTGGCGCACCGTCAATCGAACGCCGGCGTCGCTCGCGAGCCACAGTCGCGCAGCGGTTTTGGCCGCCCGCTGGGTGAAATATATGCTGTACACACTGCTGCTCGCGCTCTTGCTCAGCGGCTATTTCATGACCACCGCCGAAGGCCAGCCCGCCCGCTTTTTCGACCTATTCAGTGTTCCTGCGCTCGTTAATCTAAACGGCAGTCAAGTAGATTTACTGGGCCTACTACACCTTTGGGGCGCCTGGGCACTGATAGTAGTGGTGGCGGGCCATGTCGGCGCGGCGCTACTACACCACTTTGTGTATAAAGATGATACGTTAAAGCGCATGCTACCCGGGGCTGCGCTAGACTCAGGCGCAAGTGCAACCGAGCGCACGGAAACACACACAAACATTACAACCCAACAATCCCAACCAATTAACGACACCAGCAAAGGATGACACCATGAATCTGACACACCTTACCCGCTCCCTTCTCGCCGGCAGTGCGCTTTTTATCGCGGCGGGCAGCGCGCAGGCAGCGGATTATGTAATCGACAACAAGGGCGCGCACGCCAGCATTAACTTCGCCATTCAACACCTTGGCTACAGCTGGCTAACCGGCCGCTTCAACGCCTTTGAAGGCACCTTCAGCTACGACGCAGAGAAACCAGCCGACAGCAAAGTCAGTGTCACCATCAACACCCAAAGCGTGGACTCCAATCACGCAGAGCGCGACAAGCACCTGCGCAGCAAAGACTTTTTAAATACCGACCAACACCCCAAGGCCACCTTTGTGAGCACTGGCGTAAATAAGGTGAGTGAAACAGGGTTCGATCTGGTGGGCAACTTAACCCTAAACGGCGTAACCAAACCTGTCACCATCGCGGTAACCAAAGTGGGCGAAGGTAAAGATCCCTGGGGCGGCTACCGCGCCGGTTTTTCGGGGGAAACCAAACTCAACCTGAAAGACTTCAACATCAATTACAATCTCGGCCCAGCCTCTGAAAGCGTGAAGCTGTGGCTAAATGTCGAAGGCGTGCGCAAGTAGCCACCTAACTCACTCGGCGCGCCGGCGCGCGCCGCGTTCACCGTCCCATTGAATTAACCGGGCGCCTTTGCTGCCACCCGATTAAAACTATCGAGCGAAAACAATGACAGACATTGTGCACAAGGTGGTCATGCTGTGGTCTGTGATAGACCCCATCGGCACAGTGCCCGTATTTTTAGCAGTGACTGCCGGGATGGCCAGCCGCAGTGCCATGCGCAAGATTGCCCTGCAGGCCACACTGGTGGCGGCGGGTGTGCTGCTATTTTTCGTGATTGCCGGCGAATTAATTTTGGATGCTATGGGCATCCCACTTACGGCCTTTCAGATCGCCGGAGGCTTGGTGTTGTTTCTATTTGCGCTGACCATGATCTTTGGCGACAGCAAGGTGGATGAAGAAAAGCAGCTGGTGCCGGGGCATCAACACAGCGCGGTCTTCCCGCTGGCCATTCCCTCGATAGCGTCGCCCGGCGCAATGACCGCAGCAGTGTTACTCACAGACAACCAAACGCAAACCATTGCCGATCAGGCGGTGATCGCCGCCATTATTCTGGCCGTGCTGCTGGCAACACTGTTGCTGTTATTGTTAGCCACCCACATACAGCGACTGATTGGCGATGCCGGTGCCGCCATCCTGAGCCGCGTCATGGGCTTGTTGCTGGCGGCCGTGGCTATTAATTTAGTGCTGGAAGGCGTGGTGACCTATTTCGGCCTAACCATTAATACCTAGATTGCCAAACACCTGAACGGCGGCGATTTGGGTATGGGCCTGTAACTGCGCCAGGCTTTCACCCCGCAATTGCGCCACGCATTGCGCCACGGCAATCAGTTGCGAAGGTGTATTAACCTTGCCCTGCGCGCCAGCCAAGGGCATGGACGGCGCGTCAGTCTCC
Source organism: Simiduia sp. (assembly GCF_058345725.1). Classification (NCBI taxonomy): domain Bacteria; kingdom Pseudomonadati; phylum Pseudomonadota; class Gammaproteobacteria; order Cellvibrionales; family Cellvibrionaceae; genus Simiduia; species Simiduia sp. Next base: position 23,360 of record NZ_JBTUOC010000085.1, read on the forward strand.
AATAAAAAGCTGCCCTGCGGCAGTGCCGCCACGGTGGCGCGGGTTTTCGCGGCGCGCGTATAGGTCACCACACCGCCAATACCCAGTACAAAACCGCGCTTGAGGTATTGGCGAGCCAGCTCGAGACTGCCAGCAAAACCGTGCACCACGCCGCGCACCGACGGAAATGCCTTCAACTGCGCCAGCAACGCATTATGTGCCCGGTGGGCGTGTAGTATCACCGGCAGCGACAATGCCTCGGCCAGTTGTAATTGCGGCACTAGCCAGCGCGCTTGCTCGTATAAGGGCAGGGCCAAACTACCATCCAGCCCGCACTCGCCCACCGCCACCGCGCCGCGCGCGATGGTTGCGCGCAGTTGTGCCATCGAATCTTCCAGCGACTGTATTTGCGCCGAAATCCACCATGGATGTACGCCTGCAGCCCAGCAGGCTCCGGGCAGTTGTGACGCCAGTTGCTCGGCTGTGGCCCACTGGGTTGGCGCCACACCGGGAATTAAAACCCGCGCGACACCCGCAGCACGCGCTGCCGCCCAATGGCTTGGCGCCTGCGCATACAGTTCCGGTAAATCCAGGTGGCAGTGGCTATCAAACCAGTCCATGGGCCTTTGCTATGCTCCCCTCGGGTTCCATTCTTGAATTTACAGCACTGCGCGCAGCTTACACAGGCCTATGGGGCCCCTACAACTCGCGGTACTCGGCGCCCCACGCGGAACGCCGATGAAACAAATACAGGCCCTTGCTCTCTAACGCTATCACGCGCATTCACGCAACTTAAAAGGAGTCACCATGGCATCGCGATCGGTAGACATCGCCATCATTGGCGCCGGCACCGCAGGGCTAGGCGCTTACCGCGCGGCCCGTGCATACACAGACAAGGTACTGCTGATTGAAGGTGGGGCGCATGGCACCACCTGTGCCCGTGTAGGCTGTATGCCCAGCAAGCTGTTAATCGCAGCCGCCGAGCACGCCCACCTAGCACACCACAACGGCGTCTTTGGCGTGGATTACGATGCGCCGCGCATCGATGGCAATGCAGTGCTGGGCCGGGTCAGGCGCGAGCGAGATCGCTTCGTGGGGTTTGTGCTGGCATCGGTGGATGAGTTTCCCGAACACCATAAATTACAAGGCCAGGCTACATTCACCGGCCCAAATACTTTGGCGGTGAATGGCGCAGACCAAGTCACTTACGAAATTCGCGCGCAGCGCATCGTCATCGCCACCGGCTCAAGGCCGCACATTCCCGAACTATTACAGGGGGCGGCCGATCGTCTGCTCACCAATGACAGCCTGTTTGAACTGCCCACCTTGCCCGCCTCGGTGGCGGTGTTCGGCCCCGGCGTCATTGGCCTGGAACTGGGCCAAGCGCTGGCGCGTCTGGGCACGCGCGTCACTTTGTTTGGCCGCTCCGGCGGGCTCGGCATTTTGCAGCACCCGGACGTGCGCGACTACGCCATCGACCACTTTAATCGCGAATTTTATCTGGACCCGCGTGCACAGGTGCAGGCCCTGCGACGCACCCAAGCAGGTGTTGAAATTGATTATGTACACCGCGAGCGGGGCCCGGTTACCGAGTGTTTTGAGTATGTGCTCGCCGCCACCGGTCGGCGCCCCAATATCGATCCGCTAAATCTCGGCGCCAGCGGCCTGGCACTGAATGCCCAGGGCTTGCCCGAGCGCGATCGCTACACCGGCCAGTGCGGCCGGTCATCCATTTTCATGGCCGGCGATGTCAGCGACGATATTCCCCTGTTGCACGAAGCTGCCGACGAGGGCCGCATTGCCGGCGACAACGCTGGCCGCTCCCTGACAGACAGCGCAGACTTGCGCGCGGGACAACGCCGCACGCCCATCAGTGTCGTGTTCAGCGACCCGCAAATGGCGAGTGTTGGCACTGGCTATCGGGCGCTCGAAGACATCTGCCCCGGCAGCTTTGCCACCGGCAGTGCAAGCTTTGAAAACCAAGGGCGCGCGCGCGTCATTGATAAAAATCACGGCCTGATTAAAGTCTTTGGCGAACAGGGCACCGGGCTGCTGCTGGGCGCTGAAATGTTCGGCCCGGCCGCCGAGCACATCGCCCACCAACTGGCCTGGGTGATACAAATGCGCATGACCGTCAGCGATGTGCTGGCGCTGCCCTTTTATCATCCAGTCATCGAAGAGGGGGTGCGCACAGCCCTGCGCGATCTGAGTCGACAATTGCATCTGGGGCCGGCGCCGGTTAAACGCTGTCTGGATTGCGGTCCCGGCGCCTGATTGCCACCCACGGGGTTGAACCTTTAAGGTGTCCAACGAACTCCCTGCGCACAGGGCGCGCGCTCACCACTGCGCTTAACGACACCCCACAAAAGGACATCGCCATGGCCCGACTGCTGATACTCGCCCTGCTGATTTGGCTGGGCGGCTGCTCGCCTGCCCCCGACCACACCTCCAACACCAAAACACAAACTGACTTAGCGGGCTTTACCCAGGGCATGCAACACCAACCCGGTTTGCTGCCACTGTACGTGGATATCGAGGCCGGGCGCGTCTATCTGCAGATCGCCAAAGACAGCCCCGATTATATTTACTATTTCAGCCTGCCCCAGGGCCTGGGCTCTAACGATATCGGCTTGGACCGCGGCCAATTGATGGGGCTGGAATCCAAGCTGGTGCACTTTGAACCAGTGGGCGACAAGGTGTTATTGCGCCAGCGCAACACCCACTATCGCGCCGTGTCTGCCAATGCATTGGAGCAGCAATCCGTTGCCGAGGCCTTTGCCAGCTCTGTGCTGTGGGGATTCCCGGTGGTGGCGCGCGATGCCGAACACCTGCTACTCGACGCCACCGAATTTATGCTGCGCGACAGCCATGGGGTGGCGCGCACCTTAAAACAGAAAAAACAAGGCAATTACACGCGCGACGACAGTCGCTCGGCGGTGTATCTGCCGCGCACCAAAGCCTTCCCAAACAACACCGAACTCGAAGCCACGGTGACGTTCACCGGCGACGAGCCTGGCGCGTTTGTACAGGCCGTTGCGCCCGACCCCTACAGCCTGAGCGTGCGCATGCACCACAGCTTTGTGGCACTGCCGGAGCCCGGCTACCAACCCCGCGCCTTCCACCCCCAGAGTGGTTTTTGGGCCTTTAGCTTTCAAGACTACGCGGCGCCCATAGAGGCCGACCTCACCCAACGCTTTATTCCGCGTCATCGCCTGCAGAAGAAAAATCCCCAGGCGCCAATCAGCGACGCGGTAGAGCCGATCATCTACTACTTGGACCCGGGCACGCCCGAACCCGTGCGCACGGCACTGCTGGAGGGCGCCCGCTGGTGGAACCAAGCCTTTGAAGCCGCCGGCTACCGCAACGCATTTCAAGTGGAGATATTACCCGCCGACGCAGACCCCATGGACGTTCGCTACAACGTAATTCAGTGGGTGCACCGCGCCACCCGCGGCTGGTCTTACGGTTACGGCCTGACAGACCCACGCACTGGCGAAATTATCAAGGGCCATGTAACACTCGGCTCGCTGAGAGTGCGCCAAGATTACTTAATCGCTCAAGGCATGACGGCGCCCTTTCACAGCGAAGACGCCAGCGGCCAACCGCTGACCGAAATGGCGCTGGCGCGCATCCGGCAATTGTCCGCCCACGAAATTGGCCACACCCTGGGCATCGCCCATAACTTTGCCGCCAGCCCCCACCAGCGGGCGTCAGTCATGGACTATCCGCACCCGGTGTTGTCGCTGACAGACGGAAAAATATCACTAACGAACGCCTACGCAGAAAACATTGGCGCTTGGGATAAACGGGTTATTCAGTATGGCTACGGCGACTTTGACAGCGACCAGGCGCGTCTAGAATTTGTCGAGGCATCTGCCGCACTGGGGTTCGAGTTCATCTCCGACCCCGATAGCCGCAGCCTGGCCGATTTCCACCCCACCGCCAGCCTCTGGGATAACGGCGCCAATGCCGCCGACGAACTGGCGCGGGTGATCGATCTGCGCGCAGCCGGGCTCGCGCAATTCAATGCCAACGCATTGGCCTTTGGGCGCCCCTATTCCGATCTCGAAGAAATTTTGGTGCCGGTATTTTACTACCACCGCTACCAGGCAGAAGCCGCCGGTAAGCTGTTGGGCGGCTACCACTACGCCTACGCATTAAAAAACCGCGCCCAGGCGCCCTTGCACCAAGCCGTGACCCCGGCGCTGCAAAAACACGCCCTCGAACAGTTAAACCGCACCTTGGCACCGGCGTTTTTACAGCTGCCCGATCACATTGCAAAGCTAATTCCACCCAAAGCCTATGGCCATCAGAAAACCCGCGAAAGTACCCAGGGTTATACCGGCGCCCTGCTAGACCCACTCGCGCTGGCAGAAGCCGCAGCCCACCACAGCTTGCGTATATTACTGCACCCGGAGCGGTTGGCCCGCTTGCAATGGTTGCACGCCACCCAGCCTGCACATCTCGCGCCGCGGGCGCTGCTAGACAGTATGTGGCAGGCCGCCGGTCGACCAGAGGCGCCGGGTGGCCAGGGACTCATTGCTCAAAACACGCAACTGCTAATTGTCGCGCAATTCACCGAGCTGCTTAAAAACCCCAAACTTTCACCGCCATTGCGGGGCACTTTGGCCGGTTTTCTCGAAACCATCGCACTCGCCACACCTCGCTCCGATCACCAGCGACTGCTGGCAATACAGATCGACCAAGCGCAAAAGCAGCTGGCCGGCGATAAAGCCTTCACGCCCACGCCACTGCCGCCTGGCTCGCCCATTTAACCGTGCATAATAAACTTGGCCTCGCACTGCGAGGCCAAGTTTATTTGGATAACAGTAAGTCAACTAAATAATACTGATTCGATAACCCGTGTATTCCGTAGGATCTGGCTCCAGTATTACTTGGTAATTGGTGTTGGCCTCCAAGTCCACTGTGACTTTGTCGGCCGCTAGAATCTCGTCGCCATCTTCGTCCGTGTACATCATGTAAATGGCGTAACTACCCGATACCAGGGTGAAATTTTTTACCGACGCAAATGCAATACCCGACACAATTTGCGAGGCGGTCTCCTTAGTTTCACCGGCATCTTCATTCACGAAATATGCCTTTAAGGTATAGCGATCGCCGTCGCTGTCGTGAATTTGCGCCAGGCTCACTAAATTCATATCGTGCTCGTAGGTACGGGTGCGCAGGTCCTGATCGTACACCAGCGCCGCCAATGCGCCGGCAGTATTTTCATAGAACAGCAGGTTGCGCGCGCTGCCCGCTTTTAACGTGACCAGTTTGTTCTGCAAGTGCACTTCATCGATATTACCAGCGGCCGTGACTCGCGTGGTGTAATCGCCAAAGGGTACCGATTGAAAGTCGCTCAGGCTGTCGGGGCTTTGGTTAGCAAAGGCT